>JAVVPX010000071.1:0-14010 GCA_036655555.1 Bacteroidaceae bacterium
AGATACTTTACAAAAGGTCAGCAACAACATCGTAAAGATGAGAAATGGTGTAATAAAAGAAATCTTTATAATCCAAGGATAAGCTATTGCCCCAATCAACATGGCAAGCGGGAGCGTCCAATCTTTGATAAATTTCAGCATAATAATTCTGTTTATGATACTGAGGTACAAAGTAACAGTAAATTCACAGGAAATAACACTAATGTACTCATTTTAGCCTTAAAAATAGCAAAACTTAAAGCTAAATAGTGAGTTTTCACTAAAATTCTACTACATTTGCATACACAATAGAATATGAGGAAAAGAGAATCTAAAATATTAGGTATTGCATTATGCTTTTGTTTATTCACCTTGGGGCATTATACAACAGCATCTGCCAAAGAGTTTGTAGTAGTTATTGATGCCGGGCACGGAGGTCATGACCCCGGTGCAGTTGGTTCTTTTTCTAAAGAAAAGAATATTAACCTTAGTGTGGCACTCAATCTAGGCAATAAAATAAAAAGGAATTGCGATGATGTAAAGGTAATATATACCCGTCAAACGGACGTTTTCATCCCACTAGATAGAAGAGCAGATATTGCGAACAATGCTAAAGCAGATTTGTTTATATCTATTCATACGAATGCAGTAGCTAAAGGAAAAACAGTTCAAGGTGCCGAAACATTTACGTTAGGTTTAGCTCGTTCGCAATCTAATTTAGAAATTGCCAAACGAGAAAACTCTGTTATCTTGATTGAAGATGATTATAAGAAACGTTATGCAGGCTTTAATCCTAATTCTTCCGAAAGCTATATCATGTTTGAGTTTATTCAAGACAAACACATGGAACAGAGTGTACATTTGGCTACTTTAGTACAAAAGCAGTTTCGCAGTTATGTCAAACGAGTGGATAGAGGCGTGCATCAAGCAGGCTTCTTGGTATTAAGAGCCACCACAATGCCTAGTGTCTTAATTGAATTAGGGTATATCTCCACTCCTAGTGAAGAAAGATTCTTGAATACTCAAGAAGGGATAAATAATTTGGGGAATGGGATATATAATGCTTTTCTTAAATATAGAGATGCGCACGCAAAACCTCTTAAAGGAGATGTAAGAGACATCATGGCAGATGAAAGTGATTCGTCAGTACCCGAAGCTAAAGAGACCGAAAAACCTGATACTTCTTTCGAAAGAAAAGCTGTACCGGCAAACGAAGAAACTCCCCTAAAAGAGATTCAAATGGTTGCAAGTGCATCCTCCGACACGGATATAATCTTTAAAATACAATTCCTAACCTCGAGCAAAGTTCTAAAGAAGGGAGATTCTCGTTTCAAGGGACTATCCCCTATCAACTTTTACCAAGAACAGGGCATTTATAAATACACCTATATGGAATCGAATGATTATAATAAGGTGTTGCGAGCAAAACGAGAGATTGCCTCAAAGTTTAAAGACGCTTTCATCGTCGCTTTCAAGTCCGGAGAAAAAGTAGATATCAGAAAGGCTATTGCCGAATTTAAAAAGAATAGGAATAAGAAATAATTAGTTAGAATATAAAAAAATCATGAAATACGTAACCAAAGAAATTAAAATAGGAATAGCGGGAATAGTAGCATTAGGTATGTTGGTGTATGGCATTAATTTTCTAAAGGGAATTAACATCTTTAAGCCGAGCAGCTACTACTATGTAGGATATACTAATATTAATGGATTAGCGAAGTCCAGCCCCGTATATGCAGACGGCTTTAGAGTAGGAACGGTACGCGAAATATATTACGATTACACTAGCCCGGGACACGTAACGGTAGAAGTAGGAATGGATACCGACATGAGAATACCTAAAGGAAGTACGGCAGAGTTAGTAACCGAAATGTTAGGTACAGTCAAAATGAACTTGTTGCTTGCCAATAATCCAAGAGAACGTTACGAAGTAGGTGATACAATTCCCGGAGTGCTAAATAATGGAGTGATGGAAGTAATCAGCCAATCGGTAATGCCAATGCTTCCCCGCTTAGATTCCATTCTTACAGCATTTAATAAAATAGTCAGTGACCCTAATATTGCAGCTATATTGAAATCGACCAAGCAAAGTACTGCAAATTTAGCTATCAGTACTTCAATGTTGAATAAAATAATGAAAAACGACATACCACAATTAACCGCAAAATTAAATATTATAGGAGACAACTTTGTGGTGGTTAGTGACAAATTGAAAGGTATAGACTATGCTAATACATTCAATAAGGTTGATTCTACTATCACAAGTATAAAATTAATTACAGATAAGCTCAATAAGAAAGATAACACTTTAGGATTATTATTAAATGATGAAGCTCTTTATCGCAATTTAAATGCAACCGGAGAGAACGCTTCCCGATTAATGGAAGACCTAAAAACTAATCCAAAACGTTATGTTCATTTCTCCTTATTTGGTAAAAAACAGAAATAGAAAATAGGCGTTAAATAGAATACATCTAAATAGTAATTTACTTTTTGAATAGCTCTATTTTATCATAAAAGAGCTTCTTACTAACAGTTGTGAAAAACGATTAAGGAAATATATAAAACACAATTCAGCAACAAGCACGGATTTAATAATATGTATATTAAGCAGTTGTATATAAGCAAAAAAACTTTCAGACCACTCTTTACGGAGTAGCTGATAAGTGATTGAAATTAAAACACTTATCCGATTCAATTTAGAAGCAAGTAAAAATAGATTTGTTTATATCAAATAAGATTCCCACTTTTGCATTCGTAGAAGTTTAGCTAATTAATAAATGTATTTAAAAGCATTATGATGGAAAGTGATCATGTCGACTTGTGGAACCGCTGTCTAAATATCATTCAAGACAATGTTCCTGATACGACATATAAAACGTGGTTTGTTCCCATTACTCCATTGAAATATGAGAACAAAATTAAAACATTAACCGTACAAGTTCCCAGTCAATTCTTTTATGAATTTTTGGAAGAAAAATACGTAGAATTGCTTCGTGCATCCTTATATAAAGGTATAGGGGAAGGCACTAAGTTGATGTACCGTGTGTTAGCTGATAAGACAAACAATATTACTGTTGATTTAGAATCTACCAACCGTTCCATTATTACTTTACAGAATAGTAAAACATCGACCAATAAATCGCCTAATATACTACAAGCTCCATCTGCTCAAGATTTAGACGCACATTTGAATCCGAACTATAATTTCGACAACTTTATTGAGGGATACAGCAATAAGTTATCTCGCACAGCAGGTGAAGCAGTAGCTTTAAATCCTGCTAAGACAACTTTCAATCCTCTCTTTATCTATGGAGAATCAGGAGTGGGAAAAACTCACTTGGCAAATGCTATTGGAACAAGAATAAAAGAATTGTTTCCCGGGAAAAGAGTGCTATATGTATCTGCTCACCTATTTCAAGTACAATATATAGACTCTGTACGAAGCAATACAACCAACGATTTTATTAATTTCTATCAAACAATTGACGTACTTATTATTGATGACATACAAGAATTTGCTAGTTTAACAAAAACGCAAAACACATTCTTCCACATATTTAATCACCTTCACCAAAACGGTAAACAATTGATTTTAACTTCCGATCGTGCTCCAATCATGCTGCAAGGAATGGAAGATAGATTATTAACCCGATTCAAATGGGGACTAATCGCTGAACTCGAAAAACCGAATGTAGAACTAAGAAAAAATATTCTTAGGAACAAAATTCATCGCGACGGATTGAACTTCCCGGAAGAAGTTATCAATTACATAGCAGAGAACGTGAACGAAAGTGTGCGCGATTTGGAAGGTATCGTTATTTCTATAATGGCCTACTCTACGATCTATAATAAGGAAATTAATTTAGACTTAGCTGAGCGTATCGTTCACAAAGCCGTTCGTTGTGAAGTAAAAACAATCACTATAGAAGATATTATAGAAAAGGTGTGCAAACATTTCGAATTAGAACCAACTTCTATTCATACTAAATCTCGCAAAAGAGAAGTAGTGCAAGTTCGGCAGGTTGCCATGTATTTGGCTAAAAAACATACTGATTCTTCTTCTTCTAAGATTGGGATGCTCATTGGACATAAAGACCATGCTACGGTACTTCATGCTTGCAAAATGGTGAAAGACTTGTACGAGGTCGATAAATCGTTCCGTGCGGAAATAGAAGAAATAGAGACTACATTGAAAAAAAGATAAAATAACTCTCCCCCTCCCATAGTTTAAAAATGAATTTTATCTGCCATCTGCAACACACAGCTTGTAAATAATTGATAAATAGTTATTTAAGTCTGTTGCAGATACTGTTGCAGATGCGTTGCAGATAAGTATCTGCAACAGTATAAAATTAAGAATATATATTACATTGTAACAAAAGCACAAGTAAGCGTACCTTATTGCTTATATAAGTATCTATACTACAATATAGTACACCGTTTTTCAGGGTAAAATCGCTTTGTTTTATCAGTATAAAACAAAGTGTTTTTCGGCTCAAACAAACGGTTTTATTAGTATGAAATAAAATATTCCGTATAATATAACGGACAGCTAGCCTAAATTGGAGTAGATTTATAAGGCACTTTTTGTGACTAAAAAGGGCTGTTTTTAGAGCTAAAATGATTAAAAAGTGGCATTTTAACAATAATTAATACTCATATTAGTTCAAATACACACAATTATTCCAAAAAACCTTGTTTTTTCAACACTTCTAAAAAGTTTTTCGACATAAACTCGTTATCCTTCTTTGTATAGCGAATATCTGTAAATACTTGAGCCAAGGTTTCTTTGTCATTCTCTTCTACGAACTGTTTATTTTCGGCTAAAGATTCTTTATAAGCATACAACCTATTTATATCCTCCTCTGTATAGTTATGATAAGACTCCTCGTGTACAACAGCTTCTAAAGGCAAACGGTCGACCTGTGCCGGAGATTCAGCCGGATAACCTACAGTTACTGTTGTAACCGGAAATACTAGTTTAGGAAGCCTTAATGCGTCGATAATTTGTTGCGGATTGTAGGTAGTCGTGCCAAGATAACAAATACCTAAACCATTCTCTTCGGCTAAGGTGCAAAAATTTTCAGCAACAAGTAGTGTATCTATTGCCGCATTCATGAACGATTGGAAATTAGCGTACCCGGGCTCTGCATTTCGCTGTCGGCACCATTGACTAAAACGATTAAAATCAGCACAAAAAGTTAACACCACAGGAGCTTCTTTTATCATCGGTTGATTAAAATGAGCCGGAGAAAGCTTGCTTTTCATTTCCTTGTCGCGAGTAACTATTACACTATAGACTTGCATATTGCCTATTGTAGAAGCACGGCAAGCCGTGGAAAGCATATTATTTAACAAATTGGAAGTTATATCCTGTTTCGAATACTTCCTTATAGACCTTCTATTCTTCATTGATTCCATCTTTTCTTTTTGCGCAAATATAATGAATAAATTAATAAAAAAGGAAACATTAAAGTTATATATTACATCTTTTGTACTTAATAAGAATTATTTATTTTTGATTTAATAGAATCAATATTCTTAAAAATGGAAACTTATAGCTACTTTACAAAACATCATACTGTTGTTTATCAAATACTTAACAATTAAAATTGGGAAACTTTTAAATTATATATAAATTTATGCTGAATATGTTTTGGTATTATGAAATATATCCATAGATTTGCAAAACCATTGTTACTAATAAGCAAAACTTCTACACTTTTACTTATTAAAATAATAAATCTAAAGAATAAATTGTTGTGAACAAGCCTGTTTTTACTTACGACGAAGCCTTTGAAGCGTCTTTACAGTACTTCCAAGGAGATGAACTTGCTGCTAGAGTTTGGGTAAACAAATATGCGGTAAAAGACTCATTCGGGAATATCTATGAAAAATCCCCTGAAGATATGCATTGGCGTATCGCTAACGAAATAGCTCGTATGGAAGCTAAGTACCCTAATTCTTTAAGTTCTCAAGAACTTTTTGATTTGCTAGACCACTTTAAATATATTGTGCCTCAAGGAAGTCCGATGACCGGTATTGGCAACAATTATCAAGTAGCTTCTCTCTCTAACTGTTTTGTAATAGGTATGGATGGTCAAGCCGATTCATACGGTGCTATCATCAAAATAGACGAAGAACAGGTGCAATTAATGAAACGTCGCGGAGGCGTGGGACACGATTTATCGCACATTCGCCCCAAAGGTTCTCCCGTAAAGAACTCTGCCCTAACCTCTACCGGTATAGTCCCTTTCATGGAACGCTATTCTAATTCTACCAGAGAAGTTGCCCAAGATGGACGACGAGGAGCCTTAATGCTTAGTGTATCTATTAAACATCCCGATTCGGAGTCGTTTATTGACGCAAAAATGACGGAAGGAAAAGTAACAGGAGCTAATGTTTCGGTAAAGTTAGATGATGCTTTTATGCAAGCTGCCGTAGATGGTACAAAATACACTCAGCAATACCCAATAGATTCACAAAAGCCTACTACTACCAAAGAGATTGACGCAGCTTCTTTATGGAAGAAGATAGTACACAATGCTTGGAAATCAGCAGAACCGGGAGTACTCTTTTGGGATACCATCATCAAAGAATCTGTTCCGGATTGCTATGCCGACCTTGGATATAAAACTGTTTCGACAAATCCTTGCGGTGAGATACCTTTGTGTCCTTACGATTCTTGTCGTCTGTTGGCTATCAATCTATACTCATATGTAGTAAAACCTTTTACAAAAGACGCTTATTTTGACTTCGACCTTTTCAAAAAGCACGTAAATCTTGCTCAAAGAATAATGGACGACATCATCGATTTGGAGCTCGAAAAGATTGAGCGTATCATGGAAAAAATTGATGCAGATCCTGAAGAAGCAGAAGTAAAACGTGCCGAAAAAGTACTTTGGAAAAAGATTTATAAGAAAAGTGCACAAGGTAGACGTACCGGAGTAGGCATCACAGCCGAAGGCGATATGCTTGCTGCTCTAGGATTAAGATACGGAACAGAAGAAGCAAACACATTCTCTGAAAATGTTCACAAGAATATTGCTTTAGCAGCTTACGGAGCATCCGTCGAGATGGCAAAAGAACGTGGAGCATTTGAAGTTTATAATTGGGAAAGAGAAAAGAACAATCCATTCGTTAACCGTCTTCGTGAAGCCGATGCTGAACTTTATGAAAACATGAAGAAGTACGGAAGACGAAATATAGCTTGTCTGACTATCGCTCCTACCGGAACAACTAGTTTAATGACTCAAACAACTTCGGGCATAGAACCGGTATTTATGCCGGTATATAAGAGAAGACGCAAAGTCAACCCTAACGATTCGCAAGTACGCATTGACTTTGTGGACGAAACCGGAGATGCTTATGAAGAATATATCGTATTCCACCACAAGTTTGTAACTTGGATGGAAGCTAACGGATACGATGCCGCTAAACATTACACTTCGGAAGAAGTGGACGAGATAGTCGAGAAATCACCTTATTATAAAGCAACTTCCAACGATGTGGATTGGATGATGAAGGTGAAGATGCAAGGAAGAATACAGAAATGGGTAGACCATTCTATCAGTGTTACTATAAACTTACCCAATGACGCAGACGAAGATTTAGTAAACCGTCTCTATGTGGAAGCATGGAAATCGGGTTGCAAAGGTTGTACTGTTTATCGCGACGGTTCACGTTCGGGAGTACTTATATCGGCTAAATCGGATAAAAAGGACGAATTGCCTCCTTGTAAGCCACCTACGGTTGTAGAAATACGTCCAACAATTTTGGAAGCAGATGTTGTTCGCTTCCAAAACAATAGAGAAAAATGGGTTGCCTTTGTAGGATTATTAGAAGGCAGACCTTATGAAATATTTACGGGACTTCAAGACGATGACGAGGGCATTCTATTACCTAAGTCCGTGATTGCCGGACGCATCATTAAGAATGTGGACGAAAACGGAAATAAGAGATACGATTTCCAATTCGAAAACAAGAGAGGTTATAAAACAACTATCGAAGGTCTATCCGAAAAGTTCAACAAGGAATATTGGAACTACGCAAAACTAATCTCAGGTGTACTTCGTTGGAGAATGCCTATTGAGCAAGTTATCAAATTGGTAGGTTCTTTGCAACTAGACAGCGAGAATATCAATACTTGGAAGAATGGCGTAGAACGTGCTTTAAAGAAATATATTCAAGACGGCACAGAAGCCAGAGGACAAAAATGTCCTAATTGCGGACACGAAACTTTAGTTTACCAAGAGGGTTGCTTAATTTGCAAAACTTGCGGTTCATCTCGATGCGGATAATATAATAATGAAACTAACCTTTAGCATAGAATATCGCACTAGTTGGGGAGAGGAAGTAAGAGTAATAGGTTCTATACCCGAAACTCCTCTCCAAACAACCGATGGCACTCATTGGTCAACTACCATTGAATTGGCAATGCCGATGGAGAAAGAAATAGAGTATGCCTATGCGATCTATGCTAATGGAATTTTAGTACGTAAAGAATGGGATTCTACCCCTCGACACCTTCGTTTAATTGGTAACGAAAAGAGAACCTATCGAATAAATGATTCATGGAAAGACGTTCCCAAGCAACGAGCTTTTTATAGTTCCGCTTTCACCAAATGTTTGTTTGCCGGAGCGCAAAAAGAACCGATTTATAAAGCGTACCGAAAAAGTATTTTTATCAAGGCCAACTGCCCTTCTTTAGGCAATGGATATGCTTTGGCTATTTGTGGCAATCAAAAATGTTTAGGTGATTGGAACTTAAAGAAAGCTGTTGCAATGAATGGCAATCGTTTTCCCGAATGGGAAATAGAACTTGATGCTTCTAAAATCACCTATCCGTTAGAATATAAGTTTGTGACGTATTGTCTCGACAAAAAGACCGGTGTGGAATGGGAAATCAATCCAAACAGATATTTGGCCGAGCCATCGTTGAGCGCAAACGAAACCTTAGTACTTTCCGACCGTTATGCTTATTTTAATCTTCCTGATTGGAAAGGTGTAGGCGTAGCTATTCCGATTTTCTCTTTGAAGTCAACGCATAGTTTTGGTATTGGAGACTTTGGAGACCTTAAGCGAATGATAGATTGGGCAGTGCTCACTCATCAAAAAGTAGTGCAGATTCTTCCCATCAATGATACTACCATGACTCATTCTTGGACGGACTCCTACCCTTACAATAGCACTTCTATTTATGCTCTTCACCCTATTTATATGGATATCAGCAAAATGAATAAGCTGATTGACAAAGAAAGGATGCGAGAGTTCAGTATGCGACAGAAAACATTAAATAGTTATTCGGCTCTCAACTACGAAGAAGTAGAAAAGTGTAAGTGGGAATATTTTCATTTAATCTATGCGCAAGAAGGCGAAGATACGCTTCATAGCAAAGACTTTCAATCTTTCTTTAAGCTAAACGAGGAATGGCTCCAACCCTATGCTGTATTTTGCTATCTAAGAGAGTTGTATCATACAGCGAACTTTCGTGATTGGACTAAGTATGCTGTTTATCATCAAGAAGAAATAGAACGTTTGTGCTCACCCGACAAGCCGGATTATAAAGGTATCGCATTCTATTTTTATTTGCAATATCAGCTACATCTGCAACTACTCGAAGCCACTGCATACGCACGTCAAAATGGGATAGTACTTAAAGGAGATATTCCTATCGGTATTAATCGGGACAGTGTGGAAGCATGGGTGGAGCCACAATATTTTAAATTCGATAAACAAGCGGGCGCACCACCCGATGATTTCTCCGTTAATGGACAAAATTGGGGCTTCCCTACTTATAATTGGGACGTGATGGAAAAAGACGCTTATCAATGGTGGATGAAAAGATTCCGCAAGATGGGCGAATACTTCGATGCTTACCGTATAGACCATATATTAGGTTTCTTTCGTATTTGGGAAATTCCTACTCACGCTGTTCATGGATTGTTAGGGCAATTCGTTCCTTCCCTTCCAATGGACGTAGAAGAAATAGCTGCCTTTGGCTTAGATTTCAACAAGGAGCTGTTTACTACACCTTATATTACCGAAGAATTTCTGCAAGAAACTTTCGGACCCCATTGCGATGAAGTCAAAACAACTTTTGTTTGCAATGCTTCCATCCAAGGATTGTATGAGATGCGCCCGGAATTTGATACCCAACGTAAAGTCGAAGCTTACTTTTATGGTAGAAATAGTGCAGACAGTGATTGGATACGGGAGGGATTATATACCCTTATAAGCGATGTACTGTTTCTTTATGATAGCAAAGAGTTCGATAAGTTTCATCCAAGAATTGCAGCTCGGAACACGGCTATTTACAAATCATTGAGCAACGAAAACAAGAAAGCTTTTGACGAACTTTACGAGCAATATTACTACCATCGGCACAATGACTTTTGGTACCGACAAGCAATGAAGAAACTTCCTCAACTAACTTCTTCCACACAAATGCTTGTTTGTGGCGAAGATTTGGGGATGATTCCCGAATGTGTAGCGTGGGTAATGAAGGAACTTCAAATAGTAAGTCTCGATATTCAACGTATGCCTAAAAGTCCTTCGCAAGAATTTGGACTTCCCAATGAATATCCTTATTTATCGGTCAATACACTTTCTACTCACGATATGTCAACTTTGCGTGGTTGGTGGCAAGAAGACTACCAACAAACACAACGATATTTCAATGACATCTTAGGACATTATGGAACGGCTCCTACTATCGCTTCGGCAAAGCTTTGCGAAGAAATTGTTCGTCAGCAACTATATGGTAATTCAATGCTTTGCATCCTTTCTCTACAAGATTGGATTTCGATAGACGAGGAATACCGTAACCCCGATGTAGATGTTGAGCGAATTAATATTCCATCTCATCCGCGACATTATTGGAGATATAGAATGCACCTTAGCATAGAAGAATTAATGAAAGCAGAAAGTCTCAACAAAAAGATACAAGAGCTGGTAGAGTTAACCGGACGGGTTTTATAAAACAAAAACAATGCAAAACGAGAAATACATCTTCCTCGACAAGATAAAGCTATTTGCCTATCACGGAGTGTCGCCACAAGAAACCATCGTGGGCAATACCTTCATTATCGACTTGAAACTAAAAGTAGACTTCAGCGACGCTGCTAAAACGGATGACCTTCGATTTACCGTAAGCTATGCCGACATCTATCATGCAGTGAAAGAAGAGATGCAAATACCTTCTAAATTATTGGAGAACGTATGCTATCGAATCATAAAACGGCTGTTTCATGACTTTTCCCTCATTGAAAATATCAGCATCAAGTTATCTAAGCAAAATCCGCCTATGGGAGCAGATATCGAAGGAGCAGGTGTTATTATAAATTGCGATAGAGATTGCGCAGCTAGCTAAATAACTAATTTTAGGGTTAGTTCGTTATCGAAACTAATGGATAAATTCACTAAGTAGCATACCGAACTTGCCGGAGCACAAAGAGATGCTTGGTAATGATAACCGGAAGCATTCACACCCGTAAAAGTCATGTCGGCAAGAATGGACTTTTGTAGAAAATCATTCGGAACCACGCCTTTGAATGTCTGTTTAGTAATGTCACTTGAATAAAGCTTGTTTCTTCCTTCGTAGACACAGATGTGCATCACATTATCATAATATAAATTATCAACGCTTATTCCATCTTCGGAATAAGCCGTTTTAATTACTTTTATTTTAGTTGGATTAGTATATACATAAGCACGATAACGTGTACCATTGTACATCACAACAGAATCTTGTTGAGTTCGTTCTGTGACCGCAGGAACGACGTCCGGCGAACTACCGGCAAATGCTAAAGAGTCCTCTTCATTGTCCGAACGATAAAGCTTTATCGTATTACCCGTGATGGAATGAAAACAAAAAATATGCTCTGTGAGTTTATCTATACGATAATGAGATATTTCATTTCCATACATCAAAAGACTATCCTTTTGTATCTCAAAATAAACCGAAGCATTCTGCGCATCCGCATAATAAATAGTATCGCCTTTTATTTTAAGAAAAGCTGTTTCGCTATCTGCATCAATCCAAATTCCTTGAAGCTTCTTTTTAGCCTCAGTATCTTGTTGTTCGGAATTCTTCTGACTACTACCGCAAGCATACAATGCTAATACGATAGGCAGAACAGCAATTAATATTTTTTTCATCGTCCTATACAGTGATAAACAAATCCTAATTCTTCCAATTCCTTTTTGTCGTATATGTTTCTTCCATCAATCACAATTAGTTGCTTCATTGTTTTTTTGACAACTCCCCAAACCGGTAAACGGAATTCTTTCCATTCGGTGACTAATAACATAGCATCGGCATCCAATACAGCATCGTACATATTTTGCGCATAATAGACTGAATTTCCAAGTCTTCTCTCTGCTTCTTCTTTAGCGGCGGGATCGTAAACTCTTACTTTACATCCTGCTTTTAATAACCTATCTATCAATATCAATGCAGGAGCTTCGCGCATATCGTCCGTTTCCGGCTTGAATGCTAAGCCCCAAAGTGCAATAACCTTTCCGTTTAAGTCACCATTAAACTGCTTTAATAATTTCTCAAAGAGCAATCCTTTCTGTATTTCATTTACTTCCTCTACTGCCTTGAGCACATTCATTGAATACCCATTCAGTTCGGCTGTTTTTATCAACGCCTTCACATCTTTCGGGAAACAAGAACCTCCATAACCAATACCGGCATAAAGGAATTTTCTACCTATTCGTGTGTCGGAAGCTATACCATTACGTACCATGTTAACATCCGCCCCTATCAATTCGCAAAGGTTAGCTATGTCGTTCATGAAACTAATGCGAGTGGCAAGCATTGAATTTGCCGCATATTTGGTCATCTCAGCCGAAGGAATATCCATAAATATAACTCGGAAATTGTTTAATAAAAATGGCTTGTATAATTTACTCATAACCTTTTCGGCACGAGCATTTTCTACTCCCACTACCACCCGATCCGGACTCATAAAGTCATCGACTGCATTTCCTTCTTTTAAAAATTCAGGATTAGAGGCTATATCAAACTTTACTGTCACGCCTCTTTTATCAAGTTCTTCTTGAATAGCAGCTTTCACCTTTTGAGCAGTTCCTACCGGAACGGTACTCTTTGTTACCACTAACACATAATTATTGATGTTTGCTCCAATGGTGTGAGCTACTTCAAGCACATAGCGAAGGTCTGCACTTCCATCTTCATCGGGAGGAGTACCCACGGCACTAAATATAACTTCCACCTCATCTAAACAGCCTTTCAGCTCGGTAGTAAATTTCAATCTTCCTGCCTTGGTGTTGCGAACAACCATCTCTTCCAAACCGTTTTCGTAAATAGGGATGATACCTTTCTTTAAGTTCTCTATTTTAGTAGCGTTAGTATCTACACAAGTTACATCGACTCCCATTTCGGCAAAACAAGTTCCTGTAACTAATCCTACATATCCGGTTCCGACTATTGCTATTTTCATCTTTTCTTGTTATTATAAATACACTTCAGCTTCCTTAAAGCTTACCGCTTTTTTATCTTTCTCTGACATTGAAACTTGTTCTTGAGCTATAGGCCAATTAATTCCTAAATTTTTGTCATCATATATAATAGAAGCTTCGGCATGGGGCGCATACACATTATCTACTTTGTAAGTGAATATTGCTTCTTCGCTCAATACTAAAAAGCCATGTGCAAAGCCTCGAGGTATAAAAAACTGACGTTTATTCTCTTCTGTTAATTCAACGCTCACATATTTGCCAAAAGTAGGCGAAGAGACTCTTAAATCGACAGCTACGTCCAATACTTTACCCTTTATTACTCTCACCAATTTTGCTTGACTGCATTCTCCTTTTTGGTAATGTAACCCACGTAATACACCAAACGTCGATTTTGATTCATTATCTTGAATGAAATCTACCTTACCAACGTGTGCTTCAAATTCCTCTTTTTTGAAAGCTTCCATAAAATATCCACGAGAATCGGTGCATACTTTTGGTTCTATAATCCACACGCCATCAATTGCTGTCTGTATGTAAGTC
>JAVVPX010000072.1:0-13688 GCA_036655555.1 Bacteroidaceae bacterium
CTTGGAAAGAGGTAATATTTGCGATTGTATGACTATGAGCCGCTGCTGCATAACTACCTGCCGCTTGTTTACCGTCTAACACCCCTTGCAAGCCACTAACGTGTGATATATCGTGACCGTGTGAAGTAGCAGCTATGCCTAGAGCCGCCAATGTGTTATTGCCTGACTTTAATTCTACTCCACCGATTTGAGGTTTACCTGTTAAGTCCACGTAAGCTGATACTCCACCAGCACCCGGTACTGCGCCACCGAAGCCCGATGTACGACGAAAAAATAGAGACTCGCCCGGTTTTACTTTAGCCAACAAGTCAGCCGATGTCACTCCAGGAACAACCAAAGCACCCGGACGGATTAGCTTATTGGTATGGTCGTGGTCGGCCGTAGCACCTCCAGCTATCTCGGAGCCGTCAAATAGAAGTTGGCCATTAATTGACATTGAGAATAAGTCTAGTAAATTTTTATTCTCATGGTTATGGGCTGTTATATATTCTTTAAGTTCAACTACTGACCATTCTAGTGAATTAGCTAATTTTACAATAATCTTTTCTGTATTAGCTGTAATATCCGCAGATGGCGATACGTTAGATAATTTTCCAAGACTATGTTTGCTCGGCTTTAAATCAAAGTGTTGATTACCATATTTAGATGACGTAGATATATTGCTAGAAGAATTATCGGAACTAACAATTGTTTTATTTTCTGTTTGTTCCGTTGCTATATCTATTTTTGAATTTCCATTCGTACTATGTATATCAAGATTAGACATTACAACTAGCTGTTACTTCATTAGGATTATTTGTAATTTCAATTGCATTTTTACTTACAAACCTTTTACTTATTCCGTCAACTAATACTAAATTATATTTACCAATATTTAATAAATCACCAGGTATTTTAATATCAATAACGCCTCCAACTATTGTATATTTATCCTTTGCTAATAAAAACTTATCAAAGGCATCTTCTATATATAAGTTGGCAGTATTATTTATAACCTCTGCTGTACCATCACATTTTGTAATAGTCCATTTTACGGTTACACTATTTCCTAGTAATATAATCATTGCAAATACTCTTTAGCATTCTCAAAATGTTGGCTTGCACTCGCATCTCTTAGAACTTGTTTAGTTAGGCCTGCTATGTAATTTATAATTGCGTTCTCACATTTTGGACAAAAGGAAACGCTCTCAATCTCTTCGTTTTTCTCTATGATAGGAGACGGTATATAGATGAACTTTTCTAATGTATCAGATGATGTTTTACATGAATATAATTTAGCACTGTTGGTTACAATTGCAACTATTGGTGATTCATATGTTCCTCTTGCATATACATCACTTTGTTTAAAATATTCTGCATCATTTTCATATATAACATCATTAGATGCTCTATTCCATGTATTGACTTTAACAGATACTACTCTAAGAAAATCATCCGGTAATGCTATTGTAGCAACTAGGTCTGCTCCTATGTTAAAGGTTGCCGATAGACTTATACCATCCAAATATTTTAGTGGCGCATTAAGTTCGATATGTCTTATAGCTTCAATGATTTTATTATGAATGATTAAATCTAATTCGCTATTATCTTTGTCAAATCCGATAAAATCCGCATCATTAAATCCTATTTCATCCATACAAGCTCTCACTGCTTTGTATATAGAACCTATCGGCAGTCTTTTCATTATTTACTTATTTTAAGAACATCTACGTTTGGAAAAGAAAGTTTATGTTCAATACACTTACTTGATATATCATCTATATTTGTAAGATTTTCGCTTTTACAACCTAGTTCTTTTAGTTTTTCAACTACCCCATTTATATCTGTAATATTTTCTACTATTGATATATCTTCTGCTTTACTTTTTACAACCGCTTCTTTAGTCGCTTTACTTTTTACAACCGCTTCTTTAGTCGCAGTTATTTTACAATTAGACACACCAACAACAGATATATCTCCAGTTGGCTTATCTTTATAACAATTTATAGTTGGAGCTTCGTCCAATGGAATAATATTCCCATCATCATCATAAACGCTCTCTAATTTAATACTACTTCCAAAACGCGGGTCGTTCTCAATAGCGTATTGTGCCAATGGGTTTACAATAGTACACCGAGCAGGTCTGTTTGCATTAAATAGATTACCGCCTTTAAATTCTGCTACTATAGAAGCTTTTCCAACCTTAAAAGTTAGAATAGCTTCATTAATTTTCATTATGTACGTTTTTTTCATATATATATTTATATTAATCGGGCGGTATTTAAAATATCGCCCGATATATTAAATTAGACAGCTTTTAATTCACCAACATACTCTACCCATGTAGAAGTACTTGTCTTGTATTGAATTAAATCTCCTGCATTAAATCCTCCTGCAGCAGCTGTAAGAAGAACAAGCATAT
The DNA here is from genome assembly GCA_036655555.1 of Bacteroidaceae bacterium. Lineage (GTDB taxonomy): Bacteria > Bacteroidota > Bacteroidia > Bacteroidales > Bacteroidaceae > Bacteroides. Next base: position 2,402 of record JAVVPX010000072.1, read on the forward strand.
CGTTTGTTAAATTTGTAGTAGGTATTGTTGCGCTTGTAGTAAATGCAGTAACGGCTGTTTTGTTTGCCATTCCTGCAAGTTTACCGGAAGGGCCAACTAAAATAGAGTTATATCCCTTAAGTGCGATACAGTCTGTCTCTATATGAACGTCGCGCCTTGCCATTCTATTCTCTCCTGCACCCTCTTTCATATCAATTGTATAGTCACTACCATTATCCTTAACGTAAAGAGAACCATTAGCAATATCAGCTATTACACAGAAATCCTCATATCCAATATCATCAAGTGTAGGGTCATATTTGAAGTTAGTAGTACCAAAAGTTGTCTTAAAAGCCTTTATATCAACTCCTAGTACTGTATTGGCTACAAAATCAACTTCTTTATGTCTTGTAAAATCTATGTTAAGCAATTTCTCTATAAAGTTTTTTCCACAATATGCGTCAACTTCTTTATTTACTGAATAATCTGTAAATTGCATTTTAGTTAATCTAATAAGGTCAGCGAAAGTAATTACGTCACCAATTCCATAAAGCATATTAATTTGTCTTAAGATGCCCTCAGATGTATATACATATTCATCACCCATTGTACCTCCTTGATAAACCTTTCTCCTAGATGCTCTACCAACATATTGAGTACGTGCTTTTTTGCGTTTAAATTTATAGAGAGCGTCATCTTTTATCTCTTGGTCGATAAATTTCAATTTCTTAATAATGTTTTTCCAATCATCTGAAATAACAATATTTACACCTTGTTTCTGTAGATATACCTTTTTTTTCCTTGGTTGATAGTTCTCTGGTTCAACCTGCATTTGCGTTTCAGATAAGGCATTGCCACAAATTAAAAACTTACTAGCTGCAGGTATATCTGGGACATACATATCTTCTGCATTCAACGGGCCATTAACGGCAGAAACAGATATTGTAGTTGCAGTTTTAGATACAATAATAAGTAATAGTCCAGCACCGTCTGCTACTCCATTTTCATCGTAACATTGGACATTTGGAAAGAATAATGTTCCATCCTTAGCAAGTTGCTTCATAGTATCACTCTTTACAGGTAACAAAACAGCTGCATCTTTTGTAGCATTTGTTATAGCTGCTGTAGTTTCGCCATCTAATGTTGATGTCCCAGAAGCATAGTGAGATATTTCCATTCCTTTTACAGGGACTCTCTTTGCTTTGCTCCTAATATCTGTATATAACGGAAACTTAAACGGCATATATTTATCTACATACTCGTCTACCTCGTCTTCGGCTAAATCACCTTCTCTTATCTGCGTAGATGTAGCAGCTGTACCTGGTAACTGCGAATTTATGCCTTTGTCGTCTGCTATAGCCCCCGATGTGTCCGCTATAGCCATAGCAGAATCAGCACCTAGTGCCACTGCTAGTAAGAACAATATTAGAGATAATATACTAAAATTGTACTTTTTAAAAAAATTGATTGTTTTCATATAAATTAAATTAATAAATGTGTTATTCTTCTACTTTAAATGGGTTATATCTTTTCTGTTTAGGCTTTTCATCCATTCTACTAGCTCCGTTTAATGATGGGGGGATTGCTACCGGAGCCTGTGTACTAGCTAGCTTCTCCTCTATCTTTGCATTTTTGCCTCTTATTTCTGCCTCTGTAGATGCTTCATTAATAGCGCTATCGAAACTTAGACCCTTTGATGCTAATTCAAATGTTTCTGGTGATATCTTGTTGTAAATTCCATCTGTGATGATATTGTTTACGCTATTAAATATCTCTTTTGCTTGTTCGTCAGACCAACCATTTTTAGACTGCAATTCTTCTAGCACTTTAAATGATGCTTGTAAATTATCATCACATTCTTTCTCTAACTCTTTAGACTTTGCAATTTTTGTTAACCATGCAGTATGAGCCTTTGCAAACTCTTCTTTTTTCTCTGGATTATCAACGGCTTCTTTAAACTCGTCTCCAAAATTTTCTAGGATAAACTCAATCGGGTTTTTCCCATCTTTCCATGCTAGTAAAAACGATGCTGCACGTTGGTCTTTATCAAATAAAGAGACAAGTTTTTTACTTTCATCATCATATTTAGATATTTTACCCTCCATACCGTCATAGTCTTCTGCTATGCGCCCGTATATAGATTCGTCATCCTCAAATTTGTCATCTTTGTATCGGCTTTTTAGTTTTTCTAAAAAAGCATCTTTTTTACTTTTAACTTCTTGTTGTTCTGCGTTATCCATAACATTTAACTATTAATATTCAAAAATTATTTATAGCAAAAATATACTAAGACTATGGTTGTGGATATCTAAAAATTCCTATCTGTTAATCTGGCTAATTTTGTTTGTAATAATAATCATATGCAAATGCGACTAAAGAGTGATTTTACTGAGCAAAGAAATAGGGATATACTTTCTGCCTATAAAAAAATACTTGCCACGCACGATGTGAAGCTTCATAAGGATGCAATAAGATTAACTATAAATTCTAGCGCAGCACGTTTTTATGTATCGGCGGAGTCTGCAGCTAAAACACTAAATAGAATACGCAGTGGCGATAATCTAAGTGAGATTAAACAACATAGAAGAGAGATGTTTAATGAACTATATAAAAGATACTTAGAATGTAAAAGAACGTATGAATTTCATGACAAATCATTGTCATATATATGCACATTCATAGTTGAAGAACCCGCTCCTAAGTTTTATCTAACAATAGCAACAGCACTAAAACTTTTTAAAGCACAACAAAAAAAAGATATATGCAGAAGTTTAAGATACTATTAATAATACTACTCACTTTTCTATATATTTTTATTGAAAAGCAAGAGTATTTTGGATACAATAATCAAAGAACATGGCAACATTTTACATATATGTTCTTCCATGCAAATATATTTCACTTAATGGGAAATTGTCTAGCTATATATTTTATTATATATAAAGGGAAAATCTATTACTTATTGCCACTCATATATATTATATCCGTTGTAGGTTCATATATCGATTATACAAGCGTTACTACGCTAGGAATATCTTCGTCAATATTTGCTATGGTAGGTATAAATACATATTTTTTTAGAAAAAGGATTGGATATATCGTAATGATATTACTTGTTGGATTTTTAACTCCGCATATTAACGGTATGATACACTTTATATGTTTTGCTCTTGGCTATTTTTCTAGTATGATAATCACTTTAATTAAAAAAACAGAAAATGACTGTAGAAGATTTAATTAGAGAGAATAATTTTAGAATGATTAAAATGTACAAGGGATTCAATCCTCTGACAGGTGAGGGTTCACCTCCGTACAACAGGAAATGGATTTATATAGATGATTTTGTATATCAAAGGCAACTTGTTCCTATAGATATGCTCAAAAACAGACTTGTTAAAAACATATTAAAGTGCAAGACAATTCGAATATTTATAGAGAAGTGTTTAAAAGAAGAATACACAGAGGAAAAATATGACGAGGTATGCAAGCATTTATGTTATATAAGAAGCAAGTATGATTTTTGTTTTTGGGCGTATGTATTTGTTAAAATAAAGCCTAAGTTAGGAGGTGAAAATATACAATTCAAACTAAGAAATGAGCAGCGTATATTTCTTAATTTTCTTGAAGACGCACGCCTTGCGCAAGAGCCAATTAGAATTATTCTATTAAAAGCTAGGCAATGGGGTGGTAGTACGCTTGTTCAAATTTACATAGCGTGGATACAGCTTTTACATAAAACTGGGTGGTACTCACAAATTATAGCGCAAACTAAGGATGTGTCTAAAAAGATAAAGGGTATGTACTCTAAATTATTGCAGAGCTATCCTGCGTGGATGTTAGATATAGATACGGACGTACAGCTGCGATTTTCACCTTATGAAAACTCTTCGGCTGATAGCGTAATAACATATTCTATTGGAAATAAAAACATACAAGCAAGAGACATTATGATAACTATTGGAACGTATGAAAATCCTGATGCAACTAGAGGGACAGATTCTGCACTAGTTCACTATTCTGAAGTAGCTATTTGGAAGCAGACAGATGGTAAAAAGCCAGAGGATATTATTAGGTCTGTATCTGGAGGATTATTAGAGGTTCCATTAACACTTGAAGTATTAGAGTCAACTCCAAATGGGACAGGTAATTTTTTTCACGAACAATGGGAGATTTGCAAATGTGGAAATGGATATAGAAAGGCTGTATTTATTCCATGGTATTACATAGAGCACGACTCTCTAAAAGTAAAAAATGAAGCAGAGTTTGCTCAATGGTTATTAAATAATATGCTTAATGATAACGCTATCGACGGTTGGAAAGATAGCGGAAGATACTATTGGTATCTATGGGAACAAGGAGCAACATTTAACGGTATTAATTGGTATCGTACAAAAAGTAAAGCTTTTGAAGACCATGCGGACATGGCTAGTGAAGCTCCATCAAATGATATTGAAGCATTTAAACACTCCGGAAATAAAGTTTTTGATATATTCAAAATAGAGGAATTAAAAAAAGGCAAGCAATATCCTAAATTCATAGGAGAAGTACATGGGAATTCATCAAAAGGTAAAGATAGCCTTGAAAACCTGCGCTTTTTAAAAGATAGACAAGGATGTCTTAAAGTATGGAATCTACCGGATAAAGAGATAGAGGTATCTAATAGATATCTAGTGATAGTTGATGTTGGTGGTAGGTCAAAGGGGGCAGACTTATCTGTAATACGAGTATTTGATAGGTTTGCTATGTCTATTGGTGGCAAACCGGAATTGGTAGCACAATGGAGAGGGCACCCAAATAGGCATGATGTACTAGCGTGGAAATCTGCACAAATATCTAAATTCTACAATAATGCATTATTAGTTATTGAGAGTAATTCTATAGATAAGGATAAATTTAACGATACTGATGGTGACCATACAGAGTATATATTTAATCAAATAGGAGGTATTTACAATAACTTATACGCTAGGAGCAATAAAGAAGAAGATATAAAGGCAGGGGCTCCTACAAAGTGGGGGTTCCAAACAAATAAAATTACCAAGCCACTTATTATAGACAACCTCGTTTCGTGCTTAGATGAATTAGCTTGGATAGAAAAGGATTCAGTTGCATTTGACGAGTTAAGTTGGTATGAAAAAAAAGAAGACGGAAGTTATGGAGCTATAGCAGGCCATCATGATGACGTGCTAATGACAATTGCTATTGGGTTACATATATGCTTTAATAAAATGCCACTTCCAAAATTAATTAAGAAACATAATAAAGAATATAAACATACAATTATTAACGAATCTACATTTTAAATGGAATTAATAAAAAAAATGAGAAGATTTTTTATTGTAGCCTATTCTAATAGAATATACAATAGAAATGTGAAAAAAGCAGATACTCTTTGTAAAAAGTATCACGCAAGGTTTTATGTTGTTATTAGTCCTATTGGTAAGTCGCTTAAAGTGATATCAAGGAAAGGGTTTAGGCACATAAAAAGGAATTTGTATAAATCTAAATACAAAGAAAGTATTATATCACTTAAGTGCGGAGCTTTTTATTATACCGCTGATGCGTCTGGCACTAATGGACTAGGTGAAATAGAAAAAGAAGCAAGACGTCTAGCATTCATAAAATATGTTATACATCGTAGCGATGAATAAAAAGAGGGTGACTAAAAACAGAAAAAATTAGTCACCCACTTTATTACTTCATTAATTTACTTTTAGCAATATCTAAATTTTCAGTATTTGCAGGGTCGGATACTTGGCCGGCTATATTTGGGTCAATTAGTGGTATTTGTTGAGTATCTTGCATTTCTTGCTTATATACTGCAAGTGATTGGAGTAATTGGTCCGCAAATTTAAAGTCTCCATTTTCTAAAAGCATCTCTATTGTTATTGCTCCTTTTTCCCAAAATTCCATTAATTGGTCATTTGCTAACATTCTGTAGTTAGGTGCAGATGCACTTTCTTTGATAGATAAGTCATATTGAATATCACGTGTTACTTCTGGGTCATATAGTTTAACTCCCTCATAATTTTTTCCGGATATATTAATAATCCTTTTTTCGTTATAGAACTGTTGAATTGTTTTAGCTTTTTTAATAGAAACGTCCTCTGTAAAAGATGTGAATCTGCTAAATATATTAACTAATGATGTTGTTGAGTTTGCTGTTTGTTGTGCGTATAGGGCTGCTGATGTACCAGAGTATGGTTGTTTTCCTTGCAATGCACTATGAACCGAAGAAACATCATCCATCATTTGCATCTGTAGTTGTATTATTTCACTAATACCAAGATTTTTAGCATTAGAATAAACCTGTGTTGGAGGGGTAATTCCTGGTTTAGCTTTGTAGAATATAACACCATCAATAGATGTATATTGTTCTGAAAATTCCTCGGGAGTCCATCCATCTGGTATCATTTCTTGGTCGATAAACGATACACCTTTTGCTCCTGTGCGTAAAATGAAGTCATTGAGCGTAATCATCCTATTAATATATCGTTGTTGGTCTATTACGTCACAAACGAAAGAGTGAGCTTCTCCGTCTATGAATGGGTAGATTTTCATAGAGTATGGGTGTGATTTATGTTCATATGGCGTCTCACCCTCGTCTAATATATCAGCGTTAGGTGTTAAAAATTGATAATACCAATACGAATCAATAAAATATGTTGTCTTAATTATTGGTATCTCATTTTCTGGCATACCCATTTTTAACCCCTCTTCTATTCTTCTCTTATTTTCTAAATTGATATTCTCTATTTCATCTAATTCAATCTTATAAAGCTTGCCCTCTAACTGGTCGTGGCACCTATACCTGGCCTTAGCCTCCTTTGTCCACACTTCAAATACTCTGCATAAAGAGTTATCAACAGGAGTGTAGAACGTTAAGCGACTACTATCGTGTTTTTTATATATATTGATGTAGCCATTTTGAGAATTTTCCTTTTCTGCATATAGTTCAACTAGGGCTTCATAATCTTGTGGAGACTTAGCGAATTTAGAAGTTAGTTCATTGAGCGTTATGTCATGTATTTCTCCTATCATAGATAAGTCCCAATGCCTTGGGTCTCTCATTGGGCTATCGAAGAACATATAATTTGGATTACACATATCAGTCCATGAATCCATCATGTCATTACGATACTCAAACGTTTCTCGCATAAATATAGCTGCACCGTTTAAAAAGTCTTCAAATCCTACAGTTAGTAATTCTTGCATTTTGTTTATTTGCCAATTACATTGTAGAGCAATTGTCATCATCTCTCCTGCTTTTTGCTCTCTTCTGTCCCTTGCTGTACATACAGGCTCTGTCTCATTCTTTCCATAAACTCCAACTACTTTATTAACTAATCCACGAATTAAGTTATTAACAAGTGGAGTATTTCCTTGTGCCTTTATATACTCCTTCTCCGTCATTTGCTTACCTTTATATGTTACCATATCTCCCCACTGGTCACCATACGTATATTGTTTACACCTGCTTCTCATCTCACGTTGGGAGCGATTATTATCCCACTCTCGAGAACAACGTTCTAATAGCTTGGGGTTCCTTTTATCACCCCAAATATTTTTACGCTTTTGTACTGAATCAACTTTTGATATCCTAGATAGAGGAATTAATTTTGTCATGTTTTTTGCATTTTTAACAAATATATTTTAATGATACTGTTACTACTTTCTATTTTTTCCCTTCCATTAGGTTTATTTCGTCAACAAGCTCTTTTTTGAACAAATTCAACAGTTCTTGTAGATACTTTCTATCATCTGGGTCTACTGCTAGTTTTAATTCATTATTTACATTTTTTATATCAGGTAGAATGCTTTTTATTATTTCATACCTTTTATATTCTTTTGAGTTGTATAGAAAATCTATTTTTTCTGCAGACTTAAATATACCATTATCTACGTCTTTTTCATATCCTTTTAGCTTGTATTCAGTCTGATTATATTCTCTTAAATAATAATAATAATCTTCATTTATAAGAGTAAGAGCATTTCTGTCGTTAGTGTTTTGTAAGAATCTGTTAACAACGGGAGTATTCCTAAGTAAAAAATCTGTATCCTTATCTAAGACTGAATAAATAGTCTTTACTGTATGATTAAATGTTTTTGCCATACCTCCAAGATAACTTTCAAATATATGTTCAATTATACCCGGATTTAAATTTATTGAACCCTTTGAATACGCATCACCACCTGTGATGTCATTAAGAAATTTAGTAGACTCTGTTAAAACCTTTGAAGTACCAGAGTAAATTCTTTGATATTCAGGCATATTTTTATTATAGTCGTTGTTTTTAAAAATTGGTTTACCAAAAAAATCTTCATTAGTAATAACCTGCATTACAGGGCGTACAATATCTGGCATCATGGCATTAGCATTGAATCCGCTATTACCGAATGGGTTAATAGGAAGTAAATCGGCTATATGTCCAAGTATCTCGTAAGATATATTTTTATTTTTCATATTACCTTGCATAGTCTGGTAAAATATCTCACCAAGCCCGTAAAATACTCTTAACTCTATTGATAGTGGTATAGTTATAAATGTATCTCCTCCTGTCCATATAACAAAATTATTTCTGCGTATCCATTCTGGCAAGTTGTTATCTTTATCTTTATCTTCATCATCTCCAAACATTGACATCATTAACGAATTGAGTAGAGGAAGTAGAAAGCCCATAGAACCAAATCCTGCTATTGCAGCCACGAACTTTTTTTTATTTTTAACCGAGAGTTCCTTAAAATTGGATAATCCCTGCATTGATACATTAAAGAATAAGAAACAACCTTTCATAAAACTAGCTGAACTTCCTAGCCAATTCTTTTCTACAGTTCTACCGGCTCCTTTTCTATTAAAATTAACTGTAACCTCCTTTGCGTCATTAACTGATTGCACTATACTCCGCCCAGATTGCCTGCTTGTTTGATATGCTGTAAATCTACTAACGTCCTCTGCGCATCTATTCATAAACGATATAGAATTAGCCATTGCTTTGAATACGTTAATAGTACTATTAGCCACACCTTTAGCATTTATTTCAAATCCATATATAGAACCTAAATGTACTTTTCCATCTAGCGAATTAACCTGTTTATTTATAATCTTTTTGTATTTATCTATATTATGTAATGCCGTATGTCCTGTTTCTCCGCCATTTTCCAAAAACTCATGGAATAATCTTTCTTTCTCATTACTCATATCTAGCGTGCCATTTTCAAATTTTTTTAAAAGTGAAAATAAACTGTGCACATTTGATGAAATATTCTTTCTAAATCTATGTGAGTATTCCGCATTTTCTTTAATACTAACTGCTGTTGTCGCATATATTATATCTCTTGTTAGATTGCTGACAACAAAGGCAGGGTTCCTAGTTGTGAAATTGGCCGCTAGTTGTCTATTCATTTTGCCCCATAGTTTAACAAAATTATCATCAATACCGTCTGGATTTGTTAATCCATTTACTCCTTGAGCTGCACGTGGATTACCATTTACATATATTATGTATTCCCTGCCAGCACTTTTTACAATTACTGCATGCTCGCTTTGTTCTTTCTTATTTGCTTGTAATTTTAATTTTAGTTTAGATGAAGATTTAATTGCTCGTCCATCTTTTGCAAGGCTCTCTATCATTTTTTGATGTTCATTGATAACATCTTCTATATCATTAGGATTTGTTAGTCCTGACGTATCAGCAATTGATGCTTCCCATAAAGGATATTCTTCAGTTCCATTATTAATATACCACATATCCTTAACAGTAACAAGATTATTTGTGTGGTTTAGAGCTAAGTTTAGAAAACATTGCTTCATCTTGTTTCTATTTGCTGCCATGATAGCACTCTCCGCCATATTACCAATCATTGCAATTGGGTCATCTGCTACCGACTTTCTCCCCCTTGCTGCAACAACTGTTGAGTTAAATGGAGAACGGTCACTTAAAATATAATCATACACATCTGCTGCAGTGTCTTCCAAAAATCCTCGCATTGGAATATAATACTCAAACATATTACTAATACTTTCGTAAATTCTTTTGGTCATTAGACCACCTTCGTAAGATTTTGAAATAGGGTATTTGGTTGCTTTATTTGTTTTACTCCATAAGTCTTTAATTTCATTATTTATTCCATCTTCAAACTCTTTTACTAACTCTTTTGCAGCATCTGTAAATTCATTCACACCCATTAATTCGGAAAGGCCAGAGTAATCATGTTTGCTGTTAGAGTTAAATGCTCTTTCTATTAAAGAGTTTATTTTTTTAAGCTCTTGGTTAAATTTATCTTCAGTAATCTCTTTATCTTTTAATTGTTTTTCTAAGGCATTTGTTTTTTCTGCATATTTATTTTTTGCATCCCTCATGGCGAACACTTTATTTCTCTCTAGTCCGCTTTTTGCATACATGTATTTTGTAATATCTGTCCTAGGGCATTTTTTAATATTCATCACATTATAGATAGACTGTAATAATGGCTTAAAATAGTTGTTGTTGTAAAATTCAAACTCGTATGTATTCTTACTGCTTAATTGATTTTCTGCTAGATAAGCATTTTCATAATCTTCTATCTTCTTGCCACTCTCTTTTTCGATTATATCTTGTAATACCTTTAATCCTAACATTGAATCTTGGTAAGTCTCTGTTAGCCTATAAGATTTTTCCTTAATTCGCTCCTCATATCTTTTTTCAATAGTGTCTTCATCTCTAAAATATACCTGTGAATTATTATATACAACTTTATCACTACTGCTTAAACCATTATTACTTAGATTATCGTAACTATTCTTTAATATACTTCTTAATGAGCTATTATTTATTTTGTTAACATGAATTCCTATTTTCGATAACATGTTCTTGATAACATCTTTTATTTTTTGCCAAAATGTAGTCTCGTCTTTTGTAAAGTTTGTTTTCTCTGCAATAGACGCCATATATTCTTCTGTTGCTAATGTGTAATCCCATCCGTTCTTTGCAATAAGATTATTTATTTCACCTCTAGTGCTCTTATCCGCATTAAAATATATGTTATCAATTGTTTCTTTAAAATGCTCTCCTAACAATTCCCTTAATCCTTTATGCGTTACTATTTCGTGTAGCATAGTTGCTTTCACATCTTCTATGCTTGTAGCATTAGGAAGTATTATAGTAACCTTTCCGGTAGAGGTATCATAATACCCTTTGGCGCCACGTTTTTTTTGGTCTAGTGTAACATCCCCAGAAGCCGGAACCTGCTCTATATCTCGAATAATTTCTACAGGAGTATTCAATGTTTGTGAAATATTTTCAACTTCCGCAATCATTTTACCCTCTTC
>JAVVPX010000073.1:0-13331 GCA_036655555.1 Bacteroidaceae bacterium
CATATAAGTCAAGAATACCTTTGATTAAACCTCCGGCAAAGATTGCGAATACAGTGCTAAACGGTAAGTACATTCCTACGAAAATAAGCATCGGACTGCTAATCCCCATCAAAATAAAGGCAACTCCAAGAATCATTCCGGCAATAATCAAAGCCCAAGCCATCTGTCCTCCAACTATTCCTTGCGAAAGAGTAGCCATTAAGCCCGCTTGAGGAGCGGATAGATTTTTGCTTCCAAATCCTCCCTCATAACCTTGCTGTAAGCCCATATTGATGTCCCCTTGATTAAGGATAATCAACACACCGAACATAACGAAACCTGCAATTACTACTCCGATAATATCGCCAATCTGCATCTTCCAAGGCGTACCACCAAGAATATGTCCGGCTTTTAAGTCTTGAAACATTTCGCCACCTACTGCAGCGGCTACGCATACAATAGCGGCAATGCCAAGTACTGCTGCCACACCTCCGATAGAAGAATCTACTCCGCAAGCTACCAATATTAAAGCGGTAACAACTAAGGCAGTTAACGTTAGTCCGCTAATAGGATTGTTGCTAGAGCCAATAATACCAACTAAATATCCTGATACGGCAGCGAAGAAGAACGCTAACACAATCATGATAGTAGAAGCTACTATTGCCACTAATATAGAGGTGTTAAAAATGAAGTAAGTGATTATAAAAGTGAGTACTGCTGCTGCACAAATGCCTAGAAGTATCCACGAAGAATTTAAGTCTTTTTCGGTGCGCGATACTGTTTCTTCTCCTCCTTGAGTAGCACGTTTTAAATCTTTGACCGAACGCTTTAGTCCTGTAATCAAACTTTTGCGCATTCTATAAAGTGTGAAACAAGCTGCCACTAGCATACCACCGATAGCGATGATACGAACAATTTCTTTCCAAACCACATTGGCTGCATTTAACCAAGCATCGGTAGAAGTAGCATCTATATTTGCATTTTGCGGTAAGCCTTCGACAAAAGAAGAACCAAGCATGGTGAGTAACATTGGCACCATCAATCCCCAAGCCATCACTGAACCACTAAAGTTCAATGCCGAAAGTTTGGGACCGATAATGTAACCAACGCCTAAGTAAGCCGGACTGATGGTAGGACCCCCTGCAACAAATCCGCCTTCCAAGGCTTTGCCGTTAGCAAAGGAAGCTGTTCCCGACTTAAAGAAAGTAGTCCACTCGGTGGCGAATAACCGAAGGTCGCCCGCTATCTTTACTACTGCGCCTACAATCATTGCCGAAAATAAATATTTAGAACCGCCTGCTCCGGTCTGTCCTGTTTTATGTATTTCTGCGGCAGCCACACTTTCGGGAAAAGGAAGCTCTTTGTCTTCCACCATTACCCTACGCAATAGAGCTACAAACAATACTCCCAGTACGCCACCTGTTACTAAAATGAGCGAAGCGGTCAAGTAACTACTTAGTGAACTAAATTCTTCGCCACTCCATACACCTGCAATATAGAAAGCAGGGAGAGTGAAGATAGCACCGGCAGCTACCGATTCTCCAATCGAGCCAACGGTACGTGCGAAGTTTTCTTCTAATATACTTCCTTTAAAGAATCGTAAAACAGCCATTCCAATCACTGCTGCCGGATAAGTAGCGGCAATAGTCATTCCTGCCTTTAGCCCTAGATATGCGTTAGCTGCGCCCAAAACAACAGCTAGAATTAAACCGATGAGCAATGCTCTAACGGTAAATTCTTTTATGTTCGTGTCTGCCGAAACAAACGGCACGAACTTCTTTTCATCTGCCATATTTTAATTTAGATATTTAATTGTTATTTGGGAGGATTTTATTCCTCGGTATATCTTTCGATGGTTTGGTCACGGTCCGGTCCTACGGATATAATCTGAATAGGTACCTCTAATTGTTCTTCCAAGAATGATACATAAGCATTGAATTCTTCCGGGAATTCATCTTCGGAAGTCATCTTTGTCATATCTGTTTGCCATCCGGCAAGTTCTGCATAGATAGGTTCAACGCCTTCGGTGATATCGTAAGGGAAATAATCTATTTCTTCACCGTCTACTTTGTAAGCAACGCAAGCCTTGATTGTAGCAAACGAATCTAACACATCACTTTTCATCATGATAAGTTTGGTAACTCCGTTAATCATTACTGAATATTTTAAAGCTACTAAGTCTATCCATCCGCAACGACGTTCGCGTCCGGTAACAGCTCCGTATTCATGACCTAAGTCGCGAAGCGTTTTCCCTGTTTCATCAAACAATTCGGTAGGGAACGGTCCGCTACCTACACGAGTGCAATAAGCTTTCATTATACCGTAGACTTCGCCTATTTTGTTTGGTCCTACGCCTAATCCGGTGCAAGCTCCTGCGCTAATAGTATTAGAGGAAGTAACAAAAGGATAGGATCCAAAGTCAACATCTAGCATTGTACCTTGCGCACCTTCGCATAGTACTGTTTTTCCCTCTTTAAGTAAACCGTTTATTTCGTGTTCGCTATCTACTAAATGAAATTGTTTTAAGTATTCAATACCTTCAAACCATGTTTTTTCTAATTCGGCTAAGTCGTAATTGTAATTGAGGCTTTTGAGTATTTGCTCGTGACGAGCTTTGGCTTTGCCGTAAATTTCTTCAAAGTTATGGAGAATATCTCCTATTCGAACTCCGTTACGACTAACTTTGTCGGTATAAGTTGGTCCGATTCCTTTTCCTGTTGTGCCAACTTTAGCATCTCCCTTAGCAGCTTCGTAAGCAGCGTCGAGAATACGGTGAGTTGGAAGAATCAGATGAGCTTTCTTTGAAATGTGAAGTCTATCTTTTAAATTATGTCCCGAAGCTTCTAATGCTTCTGCTTCTGCTTTGAATAGAGCGGGGTCGAGCACTACACCATTACCGATGATGTTTACCTTATTTCCTTGAAATATTCCCGAGGGAATAGAACGAAGCACATATTTTTGTCCTTCAAACTCAAGAGTGTGTCCGGCATTGGGACCACCTTGAAAACGTGCGACTACATCGTATTTAGGAGTTAACACATCGACTACTTTGCCTTTCCCTTCGTCACCCCATTGCAATCCTAACAGAACATCTACTTTCATTTGTCTTTTCTATTGTCGTTATTATTATTTATTTTCTTCTTTTTCTTAGCCCATGCGCATTTACTGCATATCCCATATATGTATAAAGAATAATGAGACATTTGGAATTTGCACAATTTAGTGCCGGCAATGGCAGTTTTTAAATCTTCGTTTTGAATTTCAGTAACTTTACCGCATTGAGTGCATATCTGATGATGATGCGTTTCTATATTGAATGATTTTTCGTATTGCGAAGAATTCCCAAATTGATGTTTAATCACTAATTTAGCATCCATCAATAAGATGATGGTATTGTATAAAGTAGCTCTACTAACTCTAAACTTTTCTTGATTCATCATTAGCTCGTAGAGCATATCTATATCGAAATGACCTTGTATGGAGTAAATGGTGTCGAGTATAACATAGCGTTCGGGTGTCTTTCGATGTCCGTTTGCCTTGAGATATTCAGTAAATATCTGTTTGACTGTTAGTTTTTCGTTTTGCTCTTCCATATCAGTATCGGTATAATTACCGCGAACAAAGTTAACCCTTTTTGTTTAAACAAGAAAGATTAAAGTAAATATTCTATTTCAAATCTTATTTCTTCGCACATTGACAATAGGTCTTCTTTGCTCGAAAAATTGATAGAAAGTAATATTTTGTTTACATTAGAAGCTTGTGAATGTCCTTGTAGACCGTACTTCTTTAGTGATAGCATGGCTGCTTTACGAACTGAAAAGCTTTCGCATTGCATAGCTGTTAGACTTTGGTCGAAAAATTCCGATTCAGCTCGTTCGTTAAGTTGCAAACCTCTCATAAATAGACGAGCAGCTAACAAAAAACCACAAAGTTGAAAGTATTCCCTATCATCTGCTATCCATCTAAAAGCTTTAGCAGGCGCATAAGGCAGATATTGAAAAAGATTCATGCAAGTAAGTTCCGCAATCTCCGAATAGTGCATATCTTCTACCCAAATATCAGCAATTTCAGGAAAGAAACTGTCGATGGGCTGAAGCATTGCCGCTAATATTTTAGATTCTCGTATATTCTCTTTCCATAAAGTTTGTGCTAAGTCGTGATTTTGTTCATAGCCGGAAGCTATTTCTCTTATTCGGGGAAGTTCTACTCCAAAGTTTAATTTGTAATCTAGCCCTTTTTCCCGCATACTTTGAGATACCACTCCGTTCATGGATAAACGAAGTTGCGTCTTTATTTCTTTGAGTTGTTCTTGAAGTTCCATTAATGTTTAGTTTCTGTTGGGCAAAGATGAATATTCTTTTCCGTAACGAAGCATTTGGTCGGTATAACTTTCGGTATAAGATACTTTTACGTCGGTGATTTTGCCATCTTTGTCTTTTACTAATTCATAAGTTGGGTTAATAAATCCTTTGTAAGGAGCAAGATTCAATTTCTTATAGCGTTCGAGTACTTCGGCATGAAGTACGGGGTCTACCTTTACTGCATAAGTTTCCACTAAATTGCGTGCGCTGGTTAAATCTCCTGTTGACTTGATTCGCTGAATTTCGGAAAGTAGCTGTCCAAAGAGGTTACGAAGTTTTTTGTAATCGTTGACTAACACATAAGTTTTTCCATCTTTCTTTACTAATTCCACAACTTTATCGGCAGCACCTTTCTCGAAAGCCCATCTGGCAATTAGCTGACGGTTGCGCATATGAGATTCTTCGATAGTATTTCCTAAGTCTATTCGTACCAATTGCGTCATTAAGCCGTTCATCATGTAAGAGTAGTATTCAGCTTTGTAAGCTTCTGCATTCGGAGTCAATCCTAATTCTACTAATTTAGCATCTGGAAGATAATATAGTCCGAATAAGTCGGCACGAGCTTCTTCGATAGTAGAACCATAAGCTCTCAAAGCATCTTGGTCTACGCCGGGAAGTAATTTGCCTGAACCATGTCCTAAACATTCGTGAAGGTCAGTGTGAAGATCTCCTGTTAAATCGGAATATTTATCCATCAAAGCGCGTTCTGTATCGCTATAAACAAATTCTTCGGCAAACCCATTGCCATGAGAAGCTTTATTGTAAGCATCCGTTAAGTTACCAATCGTTACTGATTTGGAACCATGATGGCCTCTTATCCAATTAGAGTTGGGTAAGTTGATACCAATTGCGGTCGAAGGATACAAATCTCCTCCTAATATGGCGGCGGTAATCACTTTTGCTGATACGCCTTTTACTGTTTCTTTTTTGAAATTCTTGTTTACCGGTGAATTATCTTCAAACCATTGAGCGTTATTACTGATAGTTTCTGTACGTTTAGTAGCTTCTATATCTTTAAAGTTAACGATAGATTCCCAACTTGCTTTCATCCCTAATGGGTCGCCATAACTTTCGGTAAATCCATTAACAAAGTCCACTTGCGAAGCTAAATCTTTTACCCAAAGGATACAATAATCATCGAAAGTCTTCAAATTACCATCTTTGTAGAACTGAATAAGTTTTTCTATAACAGCTTTTTGTTGAGCATTTTCGGCTAATGGAGCAGCTTTCTCTAACCAAAAGACAACTCTCTCGATAGCCGGGCTATAAATGCCTCCTATTTTCCAAACCTTTTCTTGCAATTTCCCATTTTCTTTCACTAAACGGCTATTCATTCCATAAGCTACCGGCATAGAATCCGACGGATTTTTCATTTTATCGTAGAAAGCTTCTGTTTCTTTTTGTGTTACTCCCTCGTAGTAGTTTCCGGCAGAAGTAAGTACTAAGTCTTCACCGTCTGCTTGGTTCACTCGTTTGGGTAAGATAGTAGGGTCGAATATTACCGGAAATATTTCTGTGCAAAGTTGCTCTATTGTTTGTCCTTTTTCTAAAGGCAATTTTGTTGCGTCAATACTATTGATAGCTTTCTTTAGAAATTCAGACGAGAAAGCGGGAATAAACTTTTCGCTTCCGTAATGATGGTGAATGCCATTAGAGAACCATACTCTTTTGAGATAAGTTTCCATATTTACGAAGTTGGAATCTTGTTTGTCTCCCTGATAGTTGGTATAAACTGCTTCGAGCATTCGACGGATAGTGAGGTTGTATTTTCCATTTTGGTCAAACAAAATATCGCGTCCCTCTAGTGCGGCTTGTGAAAGATAGTAAACTAATTCTTTTTGGTTCAACGAAAGGTTTTCGAATCCCTTTACTTTATATCGTAACATCTGTAAGTCTGCAAACTTATCAGCTGTATATTCAAAATTATCGATTTCTTTATTCGCGGTTTTTGTTCCTCCGCAAGCACTAAGTAATGTGATACCCATAGCTAATAATATTAGTTGCCTTTTCATGTTTTGTGTGGTTGTTTTTGTTAAAATCAAAAGGGGGAAGATATCCAGAATAGCTTCTGAGAAATCTTCCTCCTCTTTTTAATTTGATACAGCCGAAGCTTTCTATTTATTCTTAGAATTTTTTTGGCGATATCCATTAGGCGTTTCTCCTACATTTTTGTAGAAAGCAGCGTAGAAAGATTGTCTGTTAGCAAATCCAACCATAGCACTAACTTCTTCGACTGTTTTATCGAGATACCTTTTGTCTATTAATAAATGTAAAGCGTCCTTTATTCTATATTCATTTAACAAGCAAGAATAATTCATACCAAAACGTGAATTAATGACTGCTGACAAGTAACGTGTATTTGTCTTTAACTCTTTTGCTAAAATCTTAGCGGAATAATCAGGGTCTTTGTACTTTTTCTGTACAACAATGATATTTAGTATCTTGTCGTACAACTCGTCTGCAAGTTCTGCTCTAATTAAAGAACGATAAGCTGCATTCTTTTCTTTCTTTTCTCTTAAATTGTAAGGACGTTTTGGAGATGCTTCGCCGTCTATAGATTTTGTTTCTTCTCCTTTGTTTGATAAATTGTTCATTGAATTAACGTGGTTAGGTTTATTCTTTATATAGTTTCTTAGAGATACTATTCTGATTGCAAATATCACACATTCGTTTTAAATAAACAATTGTTTTGTTATATTCTTTTCTTAAATAATATCAACAAATGAATAAGATAGATAAATACATATTACTAATAAGGATTTTGACTATTATTTTGTTCAATACAGCTTATTATTTATATCTTTTAAACAGATGTTATTAGGATTATTCGCTTTGCTTTCTCTTCTTTTCTTAACTTTGCCACAAGATATAAAAAAACAACAAATGATGAATATACTCCAAACACTAAAGTCTTACTTTGGCTATGATTCTTTTCGCCCCTTGCAAGAGGAAATTATTAACCATTTGATGGATAAAAAGGATTCTTTGGTGCTTATGCCTACCGGAGGAGGAAAGTCTATTTGTTTTCAGTTACCGGCTTTATTGATGGAGGGTACTGCGGTGGTGGTTTCTCCTCTTATTTCGTTAATGAAAGACCAAGTTGATGCTTTAAAAGCAAATGGTATACGTGCTGCGGCACTTAATAGTAGTAATGATGATACAGAGAATACTAATTTGCGTAGAGAATGTATTCAAGGACAGATTCAGCTGTTGTATATTTCGCCCGAAAGATTGTTGGCTGAAATGAACTATCTGTTGCGGGATATGAATGTTTCTTTGTTTGCTATTGATGAGGCTCATTGTATTTCTCAATGGGGGCATGATTTCAGACCGGAATATACTCAAGTGAAGATGATACGGGAACAGTTTCCGAAAATTCCAATCATTGCTTTGACTGCCACTGCCGACAAAATTACGAGAGAGGATATTTTGAAACAACTGAACTTGAGAGAACCTCGAGTTTTCATTTCGTCCTTCGATCGTCCGAACCTTAGTTTGTCTGTAAAAAGGGGATATCAACAGAAAGAAAAGACGAAAACAATTCTTGATTTCATTGCTAAACGTTCCAATCAATGTGGAATTATTTATTGTTTGAGTCGTAGCACAACAGAAAAGGTGGCTCTAATGTTACAGAAGAATGGGATAAAAGCAGGGGTTTATCATGCAGGATTGGCTTCGATGGTTAGAGAGAAGGCACAGAATGACTTTATTAATGATCGGCTGCAAGTTGTTTGTGCTACAATCGCTTTTGGAATGGGTATTGATAAGTCTAATGTTCGGTGGGTAATACATTATAATATGCCGAAGAGTATCGAAAGTTTTTACCAAGAAATTGGACGTGCCGGAAGAGATGGCATGAATAGTGATACTTTATTGTTCTATTCTTTAGGCGATATTATTCTGCTTTCTAAGTTTGCTAACGAGAGTCAACAGCAAGAAATTAATATTGAAAAGCTGAATCGTATGCAACAATATGCCGAAGCGGACATTTGTAGAAGGAGGATATTACTTAATTATTTTGGAGAGACGGCGGAACACGATTGTGGTAATTGCGATGTATGTAAGAATCCTCCCGAAAGATTTGATGGAACAGTTATTGTACAGAAAGCGCTGAGTGGAATTGTCCGTGCCAACCAAGAGATAGGCACTCATTTATTGATTGATATATTAAAGGGAAATAGTACAGCGGAGGTTGTAGAAAGAGAATACAACAAGCTAAAAACTTTTGGAGTAGGACGAGATATTCCGGCTAGAGATTGGTATGATTATTTGTTACAGATGCTTCAAATGGGCTATTTTGAAGTTGCGTACAATGAGAATAGTCATCTTAAAATTACTTCAAGTGGCGAGAAGGTTTTGTTTGGCAAAGAAAAAGCAATGTTGGTAGTGATTAAGCGTGAAGACTTTGTGGCAAAAGGACGAAAGAAGAAAGCAGATAAAAAGCAAGGCGTTGTACCGGTCGTTTATCAGTCGGAAGATGAAGCGTTGTTTGATCGTCTTCGAATACTACGAAAAAAACTAGCTGACGAACAAGCTATTCCGGCTTATATTGTGCTTTCAGATAAAGTACTGCATCTGATAAGTTCTGTACGCCCCACCACTGTAGAAGAATTTGGCAATATTAGTGGGATAGGGGAGTTTAAACAAAAGAAATACGGAAAAGAGTTTATCGCAGCCATCAACGAAAAATAAAAGAAGTAATTCTGTTTATATCTTACTAAAGGGTAAATGATAAGACCTTATTAAAAAGACTTGTAAATTCCGGTGGCTTTTCGAACTTTGAAGGTTGTTGTTTCGGTAATCGTAAGCTTAGTAAAAGTCTTCAGTATTATTTTTAGAATCTTCAAGGAGTTTTTATTTGCATTGTTTTAGTTGCTCATGCAACTCGACTTGTGGTACTCCCAATTCTATCGCTTTCTCGAAATCAATCTTTGCCATTGTTTTCTTCTTCAATAAGAGATAAATTTCACCTCGAAGGAGGTAAGCATCTGCCGAAGTAGGAGATAAGCGAACAGCTTCGTCCGCATCCGTTAAAGCTAAATCTAAATGAGACATTTCTCGCTCTAAGTCGGCACGGGCTATATAAATTAGGGCATCGGTAGGATGTTCAGCTAATAACTTATTGAACGTCTCTAGTGCTTGAGGATATTTTTTTTCTTTCTGATAAAGTGTAGCTAGTCCCATTCTACCGCTAATACTTTCGGGAGAAAGTGCTAACAACCGCTCATAATCAATTAAAGCTGCTTTATAATCTTGGCGCTTCACGTATATGTATGCCCGGAAAAGCAGTGCATCGGTGTTCTCTTTGTTTAAATCCAGCACATCGCAATAATCAATGTAAGCCTTGTCTTGATTCCCTATTTCAAGATAAAGTGAAGCTCTATTCATTAAGATGGGTACGGTAGTAGCCGATAGGTTAAGAGCTAATGTGTACGATTCAATCGCATCTTCATACTTCTCCATTCTTCGCTGTACTGTTCCCAAATTAGAAAGCAACAAGGCATTACGAGGATTAGTCGGCTCGAGTTTGAGAGCGGCTTTCAAGAGTTCTTGCGCTTTGGGAAGACTATCTTTTTCGATACAAGTTAATGCTTGTTCAGCTAACTGTTTATAAGTTTGCGCCGAGAGAGAACAAGAGAGAAACAAACAAAAAATGAGTGCGATGGTTTTTGTCATTTATTCTATTTTTACTCCCCTTTATACCAACCGGCATACATGAGATAATTGTTTGCTATCTTTTGGTTAAGCTCTTTAGCTTGCTCCGGGTCTACCTTTTTAATAAATTTGGCAGGCACGCCACCCCAAATACTTCCCGGTTCCACAATTGTATTGCTCAATATCAAAGAACCGGCGGCGATAATTGCTCCTTCGCCTATCACGGCATGGTCGAGAATCGTTGAACCCATTCCTATTAAAGCTCCGTCTTTGATGCAAGCTCCATGAATAGTTACGTTGTGTCCTACGGATACATTATTTCCTATTTCGAGTGTCGATTTTTCGTAAAGAGTATGAAGCACGCTACCGTCTTGTATGTTCACTTTATTGCCGATACGGATAGAGTTAACATCTCCTCTAAGAACTGTACTGAACCAAATGCTGCATTCGTTGCCCATAATTACGTCGCCAATGATTGTCGCGTTGTCGGCAAGAAAACAATCCTCTCCAAATTTAGGGCTGAATCCCCTAACTGATTTTATTAAAGCCATAATTACACCTTATTATATATCATAGATTATAAAGCGGCTGTTTTTTCTTTCAACCATTGCTTTTCTTCTTCGTTTAAGTTTGGACTCAATTTGTTGTACACCATTTGGTGATATTCATTAAACCAATTGATTTCGTCGATAGAAAGTATCTCTTTTAGAATGCCTTGTTTGTCGATAGGACATAATGTAACGGTTTCGAATTGATAAAACTCTCCAAATTCTGTTTCTTTCTCTTTGCATACTAAAGTTAAATTTTCTGTCCGAATACCGTGTCTGCCTCCTTTATATACACCCGGTTCGTTAGAAGTAAGCATTCCGGGCAATAAGAAAGTAGGAACTTCGTTCAGACGAATACTTTGAGGCCCTTCGTGCACGCTCAAGAAATGACCAACTCCATGCCCCGTTCCGTGAAGATAATTCAATCCCTCTTTCCATAATGCCATATGAGCAAGTACATCTATTTGTGCACCTCTAGTTCCATAAGGAAATTTGCAGGTAGCCAAAGCAATATGTCCCTTAAGTACTAAGGTATAATCTTTTTTCTCCTCTTCGGTTAAGTGCCCTAACGCAATGGTTCGGGTGATGTCGGTGGTTGCGTCCAAATATTGTGCGCCGGAATCTAATAAAAGAAAGCCTTCAGGTTTCAACGTAGAGCAAGTTTCGGGAGTCGCAAAATAATGAACGATAGCACCGTGCTCTTTGAATCCGGCAATCGTATCGAAACTTTCTCCCTTATAAAGATTTTGAGCAGCTCTTAATTCATGAAGTTTCTTGTCGATACTTATTTCCGTTTCTTTTCCGCCGGGAACAGCTTTTTCTAACCAACGAAGAAACTTCACTAATGCCACTCCGTCGCGAATCATCGCATCATGAATACCTTTAATCTCTTGCTCATTCTTAATAGCTTTCAGCATGGCGATGGGCGAAGTCTTGCGAATAATTTGGCAACTAGGGTTCACGGCAGAAAGAATGGCATAGTTAGTTTTTATTGGGCACATCTGTAAATTACTAGCCTTGTAAGAAGATAAATAAGCGTTCACCTCTTTGTAGTCTTTGATAATTACTCCTTCGGATTGCAGGTATTTTTTTACCTCATTCGTAACTTTCTCAGGAGATATAAAGTAAACTATTTCAGAATTCGTAATGAGCAAATAACTGATAACTACCGGATTGCATTTTACGTCATCTCCTCTCAAATTTAACGTCCATGCTATTTCATCAAGCGCGGAAACAAATAAACCCTTTGTCTCTTCTTTTTTTAATTGCTTCCGAATTTCAGAAACTTTTTCGGTGCAAGAAACCCCTGCATACTTCGTTTCATAAACATAAGCCGGAGTTCCGGGCATAGCGGGACGATCTGTCCATAATGTTTCCATAGGATCTAAATGAGAATCCATGTTAATATGTTCGTGTGCGAAAGTTTTTTGCATCTCTTCCATTTCTTGAATAGAAAACATCATTCCATCTACTCCCACGGTCTCCCCATTCGAAAGTTCGGTGCAAATCCATTCTGTAATGGTTGGCGTATTGGGCAATCCTTCTTTAAACAAGTCGATTCCCGTACCTTCTATTTGTTGCGCTCCTTGCAAAAAATAACGTGAATCAGTCCATAAACCAGCTTTTTCTAATGTAATAACTACCGTACCTGCAGAACCTGTAAAACCTGATATCCATTCTCTAGATTTCCAATGAGAAGCTACATATTCACTTAGATGAGGGTCAGTACTAGGGATAATAAAGGCAGATAAACTATTATTTTTGAGTACTTCTCTTAGGGCAGCTATCCTTTTAACTATTGTTTGTTTCATAATTGTTGTATTTATTGTTTCGTGACTTGCAAAGATACTAAATATTTTTGCTCAACTTTCAAAATTTACATATTTACACCTTTTTATATGTGCAGTGAAAAAATAGTAAATTCTATATCTTGACCATTAACTCATCTTTATAGAGATACTTTTAGAAACAATATTCTATTTTTGCTATAAATATTTGAAGAAAGTTTTGGGAATAAGGAAACTATGTGTAATTTTGCCCCGCGATTTAACTGTGGAGTTTGAAAAATTATATATTTAATAATAGAAAAATGATAGTAGTACCTGTAAAAGAAGGCGAGAACATCGAAAAAGCGCTGAAGAAATTCAAAAGAAAATTCGAAAAGACTGGTGTAATCAAAGAATTGAGAAGCAGACAGCAATTTGATAAACCATCTGTAACAAAGAGATTTAAGATGGAACGTGCTGTTTACGTTCAACAACTTCAGCAAGTAGAAGAATAATATTCGCTATTTTCTTAGGAATAATCGAAATCTTTTTCATATATTCGTTGCTGAATTATTGAAACAACGATTCTTATGTTAGTAGATTCTTTTTTGGACTATCTTCGCTTCGAAAAAGCTTATTCCGAGAAAACAGTCGTTTGCTACGGAATAGATATAAATCAATTCGGAGAGTTTATTGATAGTGTAGAAAAAGGACTTACTTTTTGTCGAGTAGATGCAGATTTGGTTCGTCAATGGGCTTTTAGCTTAATGGTAGGCGGTAAAAGTACATCAACTTCGGTAAATCGTAAATTAAGTTCGCTTAGAACATTCTACAGATACCTTTTAATAAAAGGGGAAATCGAAGTAGATCCCTTGCACAAGGTCGTAGGGCCCAAAAACAAGAAACCTCTTCCGTCCTTTTTAAGAGAAAGCGAAATGAACAAACTCCTTGATGAAACCGATTTTGGAGAAGGTTTTGCCGGGAAGAGGGATAGAATGATTCTTGAAATGTTTTATGCCACA
>JAVVPX010000074.1:0-13197 GCA_036655555.1 Bacteroidaceae bacterium
AGCTAAAAATCAACGATGGATTATTGGTACAATCATATATGCAAGTGTATGATACAAACTTTTCGGACGCAACTAAAAGAATAGAAAAGGCTGTTGATAAACTGACTATTACGCTGCAAGAAGAGGGTAAGATAGAGTTGGAAGGAATTGGTGAATTAGTTTTAAAAATTGACGGTAACTATGAATTTCATCCTAATGAAGATGGAGTGCTTAGTCCGGAGTTTTATGGATTGAGTTCTTTTTGTATGACTAAATTGGAAGCTCTTCCAATTTTAAAGGAAGAGAAAAAAGAAGTTATCAAAGAAGAAAAAGAAGTTTATGAAATAAAGATTAATCGTTCATTCTTACGCCAAAGCGTGGCAGCCGCAGCCGCTGTTATTGTTTTCTTTTTCATGTCCACCCCTGCCGAGAATACTTATATAGAAAAGGACAATTATGCTCAGCTTGTCACGGCAAACTTTCTTGAAGTAAGCAAATCCAAACCTATCGAGACTGTTAAACCAGCCCCTCGACCCATAGAAAAAGCAAAGGAAACAGTCGTTGTAACCAAAGAAACTAAAGTTAACGTTCAGCAACGCACCATCAATTTACGTCCTCGCGTCGTAAAAACAGAGAAAGTAATGAAAGCTGCAAAAACAGAAGAAACGGCTAAACCAATCGTTGCGCAAAAGCTCATAGATAATAGCGGACAATACAACATTATAGTTGGTAGCGTGATACACAAAGAAGATGCGCAAAAGATGGTAGACAAACTAAAATCTCAAGGATATACTTCCGCCTCAGTAGTCGAAGGCAACGGAAGAGCAAGAATAAGCATTTTATCTTTCTCCGATAAAAAAGAAGCAAACAAAAAACTCTCTCAACTTAGAAAAGAAGCCTCTTTTGAGAATGCTTGGCTGCTAACTAAATAAAAACATCCCATTATGAAAAGAGTATTGTGTCCGAAGTGTGATAATTATATTTCATTCGACGAGACTAAATATACCGAAGGTCAATCCTTAGTGTTTGTTTGCGAACATTGTAACAAGCAATTTAGCATCCGATTAGGTAAAACAAAACTAAAAGCCACCGTAAAAGAGGAAGTCTTCAATGAACAAGAAAACAAAGAAGAGTACGGAAGTATTGTGGTAATAGAAAACGTATTTGGATTCAAGCAAGTGATTCCACTCATCGAAGGAGACAATACGATTGGGCGACGAAGCAAAGGCACAGAAGTAACTACACCTATCGAAAGTGCTGATATGAGTATGGACCGCAGTCATTGTGTTATTAACGTAAAGCGCAATAAACAAGGAAAGTTAGTATATATACTTCGCGACTTCCCCAGTCTGACAGGCACTTTCCTCAACAACGAAATATTAGGAGATAGAGATAGAATTATATTAGAAGACGGCGCAATTGTCAACATTGGTGCTACTACTTTTATACTACGAACAGCAGAAGAAAAGTAGAAATACGAGAATTTAGCCATTGCTCATCACTTTTTAGCAAAAACATTTTTTATATTCAAATAAAAGGTCTAATTTTGCACGCTTAAAGAACCATTACACACTATTTGTTACCAGAATAGTAAAAGTAAATGAAATAATAATTTAAAAACAAAGACCGAAATGAAAAAAGATATTCATCCGGAATCATACCGCCCTGTTGCATTCAAAGATATGTCAAACGGCGATGTATTTTTATCACGTTCTACTTGTAACACAAAAGAGACTATTGAAATCGAAGGCGAAACTTTTCCATTAGTTAAGCTTGAAATCTCTAGCACATCTCACCCTTTTTATACCGGTAAGTCTAAGTTAGTAGATACAGCAGGTCGTGTTGATAAGTTTATGAACCGTTACGGAGATCGTAGCAAGAAGAAGTAATTCGACAAATTTATATATTTCTAAAAGATGTATTAAGAACAATCGTTCTTAATACATCTTTTTTTTGTAAATAGTCTGCCTAAAAAAATAATACTTAAGACTTTTGAAATAATACTGTTCATTTTTAAAATAATACTGAAGACTTTTGGAGGCTTTAGCTTTACTTTTAAAAACACGTAAAAAGAACAAATAAAGAAAGGATTCATTGCATTATTCATTTCTTTTCTTCTATCTTTGTCAACGTAAAACAAAGGGGTGCCCGTAAGAGCTGAGATTATACCCTGCGAACCTGATGCAGTTAATACTGTCGAAGGGATTGTTACTCTTTTCTCCGCTTTCCTACAAGCTTACTCTTTGTATTTACAATCACTTAATATCACTCATTTAAAAGAGAGAAGATGAAAGTATCAGTAAATAACAAAGAAATGGAGGTTGAGCCTCAAACATCTATCCAAACACTTACTCGCCTATTACTATTGCCGGACAAAGGAATAGCCATCGCAGTGAATAACCAAATGATTCCCCGCACAAATTGGGACGATTATTTGCTCACGGAAAACGTTCAAGTGGTGATTATCAAGGCAGCTTGCGGAGGATAAAGAAGATGGAACTACAATTCATAACCCACTTTACGGAACAATATACTTACTTCGACTCTGCTAGAATGGCTCTCGAAGGAGGTTGTCGGTGGATTCAGCTACGCATGAAAGATGCTTCTCTCGAGGAAATAGAATGCGAAGCTCTACGCATACAATCGCTATGCAAACAATACAAGGCTACTTTTATTATCGACGACCACGTAGAGTTAGTCAAAAAGATAGGTGCGGATGGCGTACACGTAGGCAAAAATGATATGCCTATCGACCAAGCAAGACAATTATTAGGCAAGGACTATATAATAGGTGGAACCGCAAATACTTTTGAAGACGTGGTAACGCATTATAAAGCCGGAGCAGACTACATAGGTATGGGTCCTTTTAGATACACAACTACTAAAAAAAACTTAAGTCCATTGCTGGGCTTGAACGGTTACACTGCCATTCTTTCCCGTATGAAAACTGAAGGAATCAGCCTACCGGTAGTAGCTATTGGAGGCATTACCAAGGAAGATATTCGTCAGATAATGAAAACAGGAGTAGCAGGAATAGCTCTTTCGGGGACAATACTTCACGCAAACAATCCTACGGAAGAAACAAAAGAGATTATACAAATAGGAATAAACATTTAATTAAATAGAAATGGATAAATTGATTATTGCCGGCAAAGAGTTCGGCTCACGATTATTTTTAGGTACAGGAAAGTTCAGTTCAAACACCTTGATGGAACAAGCTATTCTTGCTTCAAATAGCGAAATGGTAACAGTAGCAATGAAACGAATTGAGTTAGAAAACAAGGAAGATGATATGCTTAAACATATTATTCACCCAAATATTCAATTACTACCCAATACTTCGGGCGTGCGTAATGCCAAAGAAGCCGTATTTGCCGCTCAAATGGCTCGTGAAGCTTTTGGTACTAACTGGTTAAAATTAGAAATTCATCCCGATCCCCGCTATCTCCTCCCCGACTCTATCGAAACGTTGAAAGCTACCGAAGAATTAGTTAAGCTCGGTTTTGTGGTACTTCCTTATTGTCAAGCCGACCCTACGCTTTGCAAGAGATTGGAAGAAGCAGGTGCTGCCACAGTAATGCCTTTGGGTGCTCCAATCGGTACGAACAAAGGATTACAAACCAAAGATTTCTTACGCATTATTATAGAACAAGCAACTATTCCGGTAGTAGTGGACGCAGGAATTGGTGCACCAAGTCATGCAGCGGAGGCTATGGAAATGGGCGCATCCGCCGTATTAGTTAACACAGCCATTGCTATCGCAGGCAATCCCATAGAGATGGCAAAAGCATTCAAACTTGCAGTGGAAGCAGGACGTATGGCTTACGAATCCGGATTAGCAGGTTCCGGAATTATCGCGCAAGCAAGTTCACCATTAACTTCATTTCTTAACAACTAATCAATTATGAAAAGCGAAATAATAAGAATGCCTTACCCCAATTCAGAGAAAATATATATCAAAGGGCAATTGTATCCCGACTTACGGGTAGCAATGCGTAAAGTAACGCTTACTCCTTCGGTAAATATCGTGAATGGAGAAAAGGTAATAACGCCCAATGGAGAAGTGATGATTTACGATACCAGCGGTCCATTCACCGATAATAAGATAGAAATAGACTTAAAGAAAGGACTTCCCCGATTGCGTGAGGCATGGATTATTAAGCGTGGAGACGCAGAACAGTTAAGTTCTATTTCTTCGGAATACGGAAAGATGCGTCAAGCAGACAAAAATTTAGACAGTCTTCGTTTTGAACATATTACTCTTCCTTATTGTGCAAAAAAAGGCAAACGAGTGTCGCAAATGTACTATGCTAAGCAAGGAATAGTAACTCCCGAAATGGAATATGTGGCTATCAGAGAGAATATGAATTGCGAAGAATTAGGAATTAAATCGCATATAACTCCCGAGTTTGTTCGTCAAGAAATTGCAGAAGGGCGTGCCGTATTACCTGCTAACATCAACCATCCCGAAGCCGAACCAATGATTATCGGGCGCAACTTCTTGGTAAAAATAAACACTAACTTAGGAAATTCAGCCACCACTTCGGGTATCGAAGAAGAAGTAGAAAAATCCGTATGGTCGTGCCATTGGGGTGGAGATACATTAATGGATTTATCTACCGGAAAGAATATTCATGAAACTCGAGAATGGATTGTGCGTAATTGTCCTGTCCCGGTGGGAACAGTTCCAATCTATCAAGCATTAGAAAAAGTAAACGGAAAGGTCGAAGACCTTAGTTGGGAAATATACAAAGACACATTGATAGAGCAATGCGAACAAGGAGTAGACTATTTTACCATTCATGCCGGAGTAAAGAAAGAAAATGTACATCTAGCAGAAAAACGTTTAACAGGAATTGTATCTCGCGGAGGATCTATCCTTTCTAAATGGTGCATGATACACAATCAAGAAAGCTTTTTGTACGAGCATTTTGATGATATTTGCGACATACTCGCACAATATGATGTAGCTATTTCTTTAGGCGACGGATTGCGTCCGGGAAGTATTCATGATGCTAATGACGAAGCCCAATTCGCAGAGCTTGATACGCTAGGCGAGTTAGTTCAAAAAGCATGGAAGCACGACGTACAAGCCTTCATAGAAGGACCCGGGCACGTGCCTATGCATAAAATCAAAGAGAATATGGATAGACAAATAGCCGCTTGTCATAATGCAGCTTTCTATACATTAGGACCTTTAACTACCGACATCGCTCCCGGTTACGATCATATCACTAGTGCCATTGGCGCAGCACAAATAGGTTGGTTAGGCACAGCAATGCTTTGTTATGTAACCCCTAAAGAGCATCTTGGATTACCCGATAAAGAAGATGTGCGTATAGGAGTAATCACTTACAAAATTGCAGCCCATGCCGCCGATTTAGCAAAAGGACATCCCGGAGCACAAGTAAGAGACGATGCCTTAAGTAAAGCTCGTTATGATTTTCGTTGGAAAGACCAGTTCAATCTTAGCCTCGACCCGGAACGTTCGCTCGAATACTTCAAAGCAGGAGCACACGAAGATGGTGAATATTGTACCATGTGCGGTCCAAACTTCTGCGCCATGAAATTGAGCAAAGACTTAAAAGATTGCGTTATCAAATAAAAAAAGAAAAGAAAAAATGTTTTCAGAAGAATTAGAACAAATATCATGGAGCGATACGACCAAAGCCATAAACTCCAAGACCGAAGCTGATGTGCTAAGAGCGCTCGGTAAAGAACATCTCGATGTAAACGACTTCATGGCACTTATCTCGCCTGCTGCTATACCTTATCTTGAGAATATGGCGCAGCTTAGTCAAAAATACACGTTGGAACGTTTTGGAAAAACTATATCAATGTTTGTGCCTTTGTATATAACCAATTCGTGCACTAACTTTTGTGTCTATTGCGGATTCAATCACAATAATCCCATCTCTCGGGTCATCTTATCAGAAGAAGAGATTGTAAACGAATACAAAGCTATCAAACGTTTATCTCCATTCGAAAATATATTGTTGGTTACCGGCGAAAATCCAGCCAAAGCAGGTGTTCCTTATATTGAACGGGCTATCCAATTAGCCGAACCTTATTTTTCATGCGTACAAATAGAAGTTATGCCCCTCAAAGCTGAGGAATACGAACGTTTAACGCATGCCGGAATGAATGGAGTTATCTGTTTTCAAGAAACTTACAACAAAGCGAACTACAATATCTACCATCCAAAGGGAATGAAATCGAAGTTTGAATGGAGAGTGAATGCTTTTGACCGAATGGGACAAGCAGGCGTTCACAAAATTGGTATGGGAGTATTGATTGGTTTAGAAGATTGGAGAACAGATATTACAATGATGGCGCATCATCTCCGATATTTGCAAAAACATTATTGGAAGACTAAATACAGCGTTAACTTCCCTCGTATGCGTCCTTCTGAAAACGGAGGATTTCAACCTAACGTTATCATGAGCGATAAAGAATTGGCACAAGTAACTTTTGCTATGCGTATCTTTGATCATGATGTAGATATTTCATTTTCTACTCGTGAAAGTGCAGAATTCCGCAATAACATCGCCACCTTAGGGGCAACCACTATGAGCGCGGAGAGTAAAACGGAACCGGGCGGATATTATACTTATCCACAAGCTTTAGAACAATTTCACATAAGTGACGAACGCAAAGCAGTGGAAGTAGAACACGAACTGAAAGCTTTAGGACGCGAACCTGTATGGAAAGATTGGGATGATGCTTTTGATTGATAAGTAATGAAAAATTCTATATTGAATAGATATGATAGACAAACCCTTCTTCCCGAAATAGGAGAAGAAGGGCAAAGAAAGCTGTCGGCAGCCAAAGTCTTACTCATTGGTATGGGTGGACTTGGCTCTCCTATTGCTCTTTATTTGGTTGGCGCAGGAGTGGGAACTATCGGATTGGTAGACGATGATGTAGTGAGCATTACAAATCTGCAACGCCAAATAATCTATACGGAAGCAGAAATAGGTCAATCAAAAGTTCTCTGCGCACAAAAACGTCTGCAGCAACTCAACAGCGAGATAATAATAAATAGCTTTCCTATTCGGCTGGACAAAGATAATGCAGAAACTATTATCTCTCAATATGACATAGTAGTGGATGGTTGCGACAATTTTGCTACTCGCTATCTTATCAACGACACCTGCATATTGCTCAATAAAGTTTATGTATATGGTGCTATCCGAAGCTTCGAAGGTCAAGTATCTGTATTCAACTATAAAAAAAAGATTAACTATCGTCATCTCTGTCCTGACCAAGAAGATGTGGCTAATGTATCTCCTCTTGATAAAGGAGTTATGGGCATTACTCCTGCTATTGTAGGAAGCATAGAAGCTACTGAAGTGATTAAACTAATTTGCGGTTTCGGCGAAGTGCTCGATGGTAAATTATGGATGATAGATTTACGAACGATGCAAACAAATATTATTTCGCTATGAAATTAATCGTTATCACTACTCCATATTTCTTCTTTGGAGAAGAAAGAATAATCACTAACCTATTTAATGAAGGGTTGGAAATTCTTCATCTTCGTAAACCAAATGCCGACCCTATTGCTTATGAGCATTTATTGTCTCTTATTCCCAAACAATATCATCAAAAGATTGTTGTACACGAACATTTCTTTTTGCAAGCTAAATACGGACTAAAGGGTATTCATCTCAATGCTCGTAACAAAGATATTCCTACAAACTATTTGGCACAGATTAGTTGTTCTTGCCACTCCATAAAAGAAGTTCAAGAGAAGAAAGAGATTTGTGATTATGTATTCCTAAGTCCTATCTTCGATAGCATATCCAAAGAAAACTATCCATCTGGATATTCGTCGGAGATATTAAGGCAAGCTGTAAGAAATGGTATTATCGACAATAAAGTGATGGCATTAGGTGGAATTGACTCTAGCAATATGCAACAAATAAAAGACTACAGCTTTGGTGGAGCTGTAGTCTTAGGTGATTTATGGAATAAATTGGACTTTCCCGATAGGCTCCTCCAACATTTCAAGCTATTGCAAAAAGAAGCATTACTTACTAGGGGTTAGCAAACGATAGTAAGCCAACCTATTCAATGGCACTTCTATTTTTATCGTCTTAGGTCCACGAAAAGTATTGCCTAAATCATCCATCCACTTACCTTTAGGCAATGTCACTGTACGGGAAGTTCCCGGTGTTACCATAGGAGCTACTAAATAACGTTCGCCCAACATAAACTGATCTTTGCATTCGATAAATCCTTGATGCGGGTAAGCATATTCCATGTGACGTACAATTGGTTCACCCGTTTGCGAAGACTTTTTTGCCACTTCCAAAATATAATTGCCCATCTGCTGATGAAGTTTAGCAAACTTAGCACAGATAGCTATATTCTCCTCACTTAATATCCGCCAAGGAGCAACAGAAAATTGCATCATCGGCATCAACGCATGTACTTGACACGAACGAACGATAAGCTCTTCGTCAAACTTCTTCACGTTTAAGAAAGCACTAAA
Organism: Bacteroidaceae bacterium; assembly: GCA_036655555.1. GTDB lineage: Bacteria > Bacteroidota > Bacteroidia > Bacteroidales > Bacteroidaceae > Bacteroides. The sequence goes on from JAVVPX010000074.1 coordinate 8,477, forward strand.
TTGTCCGCCGCCAATCATGTCGGGACAAGTATAAGCATAACCCAACAATCCGGCAGCCGTCATATCAGGAATCAGTAATTTCGTAGCGTCCCATGAATATCCTTTGTCTCCCAAACGTTGTACTAATGCTTGTCCACCTAACTTCCACGAAGCACGCAATTCATTATAGGGAAAGCTCAATCCTATTTCTGCCCATTTCTCCATGAAACGATTAACGTTAGCATCCTTTTCAAAAAAGTTATACTCACCATTCATATAACCTACGTCTCCTCCATCGAACTTGAATCCGTCAATACCATACTTAGATTGATTTTCTCGCAACTGCTGCTTCAAATAATCCATAGCGGCAGGATTAGTCACATCGTAACAAGCACTATAACCGTTCCACCAATGAATGAGAGCAGTAGCATCAGAACCTTTTTGCTTAAGCAAATATCCTTTTCGCTCCAACAAACGGAACTCAGGACTATCGGCGGATACGTAGGGAGCTACCCAAAGCATCACCTTAAATCCCATCCGATGAAGTTCGTCGGTCATAGCACGAGCATCCGGAAATTTCTCGGGTTTAAAATCAAAGTTGCCATAATACTTCTGCCAATTATCGTCCACCATAAACACGCCTTTAGGGAAACCATTCTCTACTGCACGGTGAGCATAATTAAGTATGTCTGCTTGATTTTGGTTATACATCAACTCAATCCACGTATTATATTGGGGCAAAGAAAAAAAGTCCGCTTCGGGTAACTTTCCCGATGGGGGAAAATGTTTGGCAGAAGCAGCAAGAAAAGCCTCTTTCAAGTTTGTTCCCGCTACTATAGGAGTCAATTTTTCAGTATTGGAGTAGATAAACAACTGTCCTTCCTTTATTTCGAATCGAAAAGGGTTCTCAGCCCAAAGGTATCGTCCTTCGGAAGAGAGCATAAAGGGAACTACTTGGTTATTAAGGTTATTCCGTGCCATATCTTGCATTCCAAGTGTATTGCCAAAAGGCATTTGATGTCCTAAGGCGACTAATCCACCCCACCATCGTTCGTTCTTTAACGGTACAATGACGGAAGTATATTTTTCTTGTGCCAACGCACCGGACAAACAGCTACAAAGAGCTAGACATAAGATTACAATTCTATGTTTCATGCGTATTGCTAGTTTTAAGTTATACTACTTAGCCACTCTCTCTAACCATCGAAGCATAAAGAGCATGGTAATCATGGACATACAGCAAGCAACAACAAAAACCGTCCACGTCAACCAAATAGGAATAGACTCGTAAAGCACTGCACCGATAAAGAGTAATTGATTACCCACTGCTGTAGCTGCTAACCAACCTCCTTGCATAATTCCTTGATATTTGGGAGGAGCGACCTTTGATACAAACGAAATTCCCAACGGAGATATATACAATTCTGCAATGGTAAGAATCAGATAAGTAGCCATCAGTAATAAAGGAGTAACTTTTACGGGAGAGGAACCTAATGCCATTATATCCTTGTGTAAAGGCAAGTTAGCAAAATAAGAGCCTACCGTCATCACTACAAAACCCAAAGCTGCAATACCCATACCGATAGCTATCTTTCGCGGAGTGGAAGGTTCTTTTCCTCTAGAACGTTGCCATGCAAATATAGCCATGATGATAGGTGTCAAAAATACGACGAAGAAGGGATTGAGCGATTGAAACAATTCTGCGGAAATACTTTGTCCAAACAAGTGGAGGTCAGTATATTCTTTTGCAAAGTAAGTTAGTGTCAGACCATTTTGATGAAAAGAGAACCAAAAGAAAATAACTACACCAAACACTGCCAATAGTGCATAGATACGTTGCTTAACTTCTTTAGCATCCATTGCTATTGTAGACTTTCCGGTAGCTGTAGCAATAGATTTGTCGGCAGGATTTGGAAAGTTCTTCTTGTTAAGTAGATAAATAACTAAAGAAATACCCATGGCTATAATAGCTACTCCAAAAGCGTAGTGAAAACCAGTGGTAAACACATTGAGATAATCGGCAGCAAAAGTAGAATAATCACTAACGGGAGCAGTTGATACTTTATCTGCCAAGCTTGTGTACATATTAGTAGCTTCAGGAGTAAGAGTCCCGGCTAATTGTCCGTGACAAAGAGCAGGAAGGTCTGCATCATAATCATAACCAAAAGTAGATAACCACCAATTACGCACTCCCACAGCTGCGAAAGGCGCAAAAATAGCTCCTACATTTATAAACATATAAAAGAGCGAGAAACCAGAGTCGCGCATACTTTCATACTTTTTGTTATCATACATCTGCCCCACTAAAGCTTGCAGATTACCCTTGAACAGTCCATTACCAAATGCAATAACAAGCAATCCCACACAAGTAATAGTCAAAAACAAAGCTTTATTAACAACCGGTGTTGGAGTTGGAATAGCCATCATTAAGTAACCCACTGCCATAATAACTAATCCCGCAAGGATAGTTCCTTTGAAGTTACGAGTTTTATCCGCAATTACTCCTCCTACAAAAGCAAGCACATAAATAGAGAAATAAAACACGGAATAGATAATACCGGCTTCTTTGCCGTTTAAGCCAAACTTAGCTTGTAAGAAAAGAACTAAGATAGCCATCATCGTGTAGAAGCCAAATCGTTCTCCAAGATTGGCTAATGCCGCAGCAATCAGCCCTTTTGGGTGTTTTGAAAACATTGTTTTTAAGTATTTAAATGATTAATAAAATTAGTTAGTAAGCGTGTCCGTCATTCTTCAATTCTTCGGTATCAATTTTCTTTCTATCTATTGCTCGCCATGCGAAAAAGATGTAAGCAAGTACAAAAGGAATAAGGATAGACACATACGACATTACTTTTAATGTAAAGAGACTTGAACAGCTATTTGACAAAGTTAATGAACTTTGTAAATCGGCAGTCGAAGGATAATAAGCTGTATTGTTATAACCGGCACAAAGTAATAATCCAAGTACTGTCAATACCGTGCCTACGCCAGCATACCAAATTCCTGTGGTAAAAGATTTTTTAAAGAGTGTACGTATGATTCCAAAGAGCACCAACACTACTCCTATCAAGAATGTGACTAATACAGCAGGCATTTCTATAAAGTTAATAAAGTATTTATAGGGTTGCATAAAGATTTCTTTTGTCTGTGGATTCACGGCAAAACCATCTGCTAAGAGTGTGCGTATAACAAAGGCAAGAAAGAAAACTAAAAACAGAATGGTATTTGCCCACAAAGCACGTCGGCATTTATTGTTTAGCGACGTATTCTTGATGTTATTTAAAAAATAAAGAATACCTAATATACGAGCTAAAAAGAATACTGCCAAACCTAAAACTACATTCCAAGGATTAAGTAAAGCTTCGAGCCCATGCCAAGAACTTCCCCAACTACTGATGACAGGCATCAATTCGTTTGCCATATTTCCTTTGTTCACAAAGAAACCTGAACCGGTAAAGAAAGTAGCTACAGCCCCGCCCAAAAGTAATGGACCAACAGTACCATTAATAACCAAAAAGGTCTGATAAGTTTTCTTCCCCAATAGATTACCGGCTTTGGACTGAAATTCATAGGAAACAGCTTGAAGCACAAAGCTAAATAGTATAATCATCCAAAGCCAATAAGCTCCGCCAAAGCTCGTGCTATAAAAGAGTGGAAAAGAAGCAAAGAAAGCTCCACCAAAAGTAACTAACGTAGTAAAAGTAAACTCCCATTTGCGTCCGGTAGAATTCACCATTAAGGCACGATGCTCTTCTGTTTTTCCTACATAAAATAATAAAGAATTACCTCCTTGTACAAATAATAAAAAGACTAGCAACGCTCCTAGTAAAGAAACGAGTAGCCACCAATAATCCTGTAATAATAAATATGTTGCATCCATAGTATCTACTGTCTTTAAAGATTAATGATTTCTTTTTCTTCTATTTCAGGTCCTTTTTTTATTTCCTTTAGCATAATGCCTATTTCAGCTATCAACATCACGGTAAACAGAAACAAAAATATGAAGAAAGTAGCCTGCACAGAACTCACATCTAAATGAGAGATGGCAGCTGAAGTAGGCAACATATCTTGTATAGCCCACGGTTGACGGCCGGTTTCGGCAACTACCCAACCCGCTTGTCCTGCTATATAGCCGAAAGGAATAGTTATCAAAGCTACCCATTGCAACCACTTCATGCGTGATAAATCTTTGCGGTACACATAGAAAAGCACTATCGTAAAGAAAAGAATAAAGTAAACTCCAAGCATTACCATGACACGAAATGCATAGAAATTAAGTGGTACGTTAGGAACAAGTTCGTTTACATTCTTGATATATCCGTAACCAAAATATTTCACATTCTCTTTTAGGAGCTGACAATACTCAACTGCTGCTGCTTCGTCTCCTGTTTTTTTTGCTTGACGATAGTTTGCCATCGCTTGAATAGCAATCTTACCTCGTTCTATCTTTTGTTCGGCAGAAAGTGCAGGCATACCGTCAGCCGTTTGATAACCACCTTCTATAATATCCTTTATGCCGGGTACAAAACCATTCATTTCTCGGGTAGCTAAAAAAGAAAGCAGTCCGGGAACTTCTATTCGAGAGACGAAAGGTTCTTGTCCATCATTATAGGTTTCTTTATTAGAATTAAGCACCCCTACTCCTACCAAACCTACATTATTGCCTCCTTCATAAAGAGCTTCCATTGCAGCTAACTTCATCGGTTGAGTTTTAGCTACTTGATAGCCGGAATTATCGCCGG
>JAVVPX010000075.1:0-13173 GCA_036655555.1 Bacteroidaceae bacterium
TATGTCGAAACCCTCTTGCATTTAATACTTCGCAAAGATATACTTTAAAACGACATGTGTCAAGCTAAAAAGGATGCTATGTAACATCTTTTCTGCAAATCTATTCTTTGTTAAGCACTTACAGTATTTTTTTTAGCTCTGCTTCTAAGTCTTTTATGCTCTCATCGCGAGCACTAAGCTCATTATTTCGATTAATCAAGAAATAAGTAGGCAGCTTCTTGACGTTATATGATGCAGCATTGCCAGAATAAGTTCCATTAGGATCGTGCACACATATCCAAGGTAAGTTGTCGGCAGCTGTTTTCCAAAAGTGCTCATCCGCATCCAATGATACTTGATAAATTTCTAATCCTTGATTGGCATATTTGCTGTATAAATCACGCAAAGCAAAATTATGAGCAGCCGACGAAGCACTTTGATAGATAGTAAAATCAAGAATTACGACTTTTCCCTTCAACTCACTTAAAGTCTTTTGATTCCCTTTTATATTTCTTAGACTAATTTCGATAACTCCAGTTTCATTTATTTTCGATGCGTCCAAAGTCTGTTGGCGAGGCGCACGTGTGTTTTTCATTCCTTTAATTACCATGTTATATAAATTTTTGGAACGGTCGGCATGAGGATAAAAATTGTTTAAACTCGTAGCCACTGCTGCAAAACATTTAATATCTTCCTTATTATTTAAAGGGTCAAAGATAAAATAATCGTTTACTTCTTGAAAGAGGGCAAAGTAAGCATAAGTTTTATTAGGAGCTGCATAGATATAGTTCATCTTGATGTTACTTTTATATTTCTCAATCAAATTAACTACACTGTCTTCAAACATTGCTGTACTTATATTATTGTTTCTAAAAGTATAGATCAACTCATCCACTTGTTTTTGAAGCCCCATTTGCAGGAGTGTAAGCTCTTTTATCTTACTACTATTTTCAGATCCTGTTACAGTATACCCCGTTGAAAACTTATTCATATCAGCATTAATACGAATCGTTTCTGTGGAGTCAATAGAGAAGTTGATAATTTTGTCGTCTATCCTTAGTCTATAAAAATCAGGAGCTTCAGGGCAAGCCTCTTTAAAGCTAAAAAGGCCAAAAGCATCTAGTTTCGTAGAGTCAAGAACTTCTACACCTTCAATACCTAATAATTCCAAATAAATTTTTAATCCCTTAGCATCGGTAACTTTGCCTTCCACATTAAAATGAGGGGTTGAATCACAAGCGCCCAAACTAAATAACAATATCCAAATAAGAAAGAATTCAATCTTTTTCATGACAATTATTATAAATTACATTCCATATATTTATGACTTAAATCGTTTGCAAATATACTCCTTTTCAGTATTAGTCAAAGCTTTTATCTTTCTTCTTGTATACTAAAACGATAATAATTAGCATTTAAGTAACTTTTTATCTCATTTTCACTGTCTTAGAATGATATTTGTATATCTTTGCAGGAATTTAGAAAGATGAATAAAGATAAAAACAATTTTTATGATTAATCCAATTGTTAAAACTATCGAGCTTGGAGATGGAAGAACCATCACACTCGAAACGGGAAAATTGGCAAAACAGGCAGACGGTTCTGTCATGCTTCGCATGGGCAACACCATGTTGCTCGCTACTGTTTGTGCCGCTAAAGATGCAGTTCCCGGAACAGATTTTATGCCTTTACAGGTAGAGTACAAAGAGAAATATGCCGCATTTGGTCGTTTTCCCGGTGGTTTCACTAAAAGAGAAGGAAGAGCTTCGGACTACGAAATTCTTACTTGCCGCTTAGTTGACCGTGCGCTTCGTCCTCTATTTCCCGAAAATTATCATGCTGAAGTGTATGTTAACATCATCCTTTTTTCTGCCGATGGTGAAGATATGCCCGACGCTCTTGCAGGATTAGCCGCTTCTGCCGCTCTTGCTGTATCAGACATTCCTTTTAATGGACCACTTTCCGAAGTTCGCGTTGCACGCATCGACGGGAAATATATTGTCAACCCTACTTTCGCTCAATTGAAGCAAGCTGATATGGATATCATGGTTGCTGCTACTTATGATAACATCATGATGGTAGAAGGCGAAATGAAAGAGGTGTCTGAAGCTGAACTTTTGGAAGCTATGAAAGTGGCTCACGAAGCTATCAAAATACAATGCAAAGCTCAAATGGAATTAACCGAAGAAGTCGGCAAAGCCATTAAAAGAGAATATTGCCACGAAGTGAACGATGAAGACCTTCGCAAGGCTGTTCATGAAGCTTGCTTTGCAAAGGCTTATGCAATTGCTGAATCAGGTAATAGAGATAAGCACGCTCGCGAGGATGCATTCAACGCAATTCGTGATGAGTTTAAGGCTCAATTCTCTGCTGAAGAATTAGCAGAAAAGAATGAATTAATTGACCGTTACTATCATGAGGTAGAGAAAGATGCTATGCGTCGTTGCATTCTTGACGAAGGCAAGCGTTTGGATGGACGTAAGACTACCGATATTCGACCTATTTGGTGCGAAGTTGGTTATCTGCCCGGACCTCACGGTTCTGCAATCTTTACTCGTGGAGAAACTCAATCTTTGACTTCTGTAACTTTAGGAACTAAGATGGACGAGAAAGCTATCGATGCTGTTCTTGTTCAAGGAAAAGAACGTTTCGTTCTACATTATAATTTCCCTCCATTCTCTACCGGTGAAGCAAAAGCACAACGCGGAGTTGGACGTCGTGAAATTGGTCACGGTAACTTAGCTTGTCGTGCGCTTAAAGGAATGATTCCTGATAACTATCCTTATGTTGTTCGTGTGGTATCAGAGATTTTGGAATCAAACGGTTCTTCTTCTATGGCTACCGTTTGCGCAGGTACATTGGCATTGATGGACGCAGGTGTGAAAATCAAAAAACCGGTATCGGGCATTGCAATGGGATTAATTAAGAACCCGGGAGAAGAGAAATATGCTATCTTATCCGACATATTAGGAGACGAAGATCACTTAGGCGATATGGACTTTAAGGTAACAGGAACCGAGAACGGTATTACTGCTACCCAAATGGATATCAAGGTAGATGGATTATCTTTCGAAATCTTAGAGAAAGCTCTTAACCAAGCAAAAGCAGGACGTATGCACATCTTAGGTAAGATTACCGAAACGATAGCAGAACCTCGCACAGACTTGAAAGACCATGCTCCTCGTATCGAGACTATCACCATTCCTAAAGAATTCATTGGTGCCATTATAGGACCGGGAGGGAAGATTATTCAAGGTATGCAAGAAGAAACCGGAGCTACCATCACTATTGAAGAGGTAGACGGTATTGGTAAAATAGAAGTTTCGGGAACAAACAGAGCTTCTATCGACAACGCAATGCGTATCATCAAAGGAATAGTATCGGTGCCTGAAGTTGGAGAAATCTACAAAGGTAAAGTACGTTCTATCATGCCTTATGGAGCATTTGTTGAATTCTTGCCCGGAAAAGACGGACTACTTCACATTTCTGAAATAGATTGGAAGCGTTTGGAAACAGTAGAACAAGCCGGTATCAAAGAGGGCGACGAGATTGAGATAAAGCTTATTGATGTTGACCAAAAGACAGGTAAGTTCAAACTTTCGAGAAAAGTATTGTTACCTCGTCCCGAAAAAGACTAAAACAATTTATTTCGCAGAGGCTGAATAAACCTCTGCAATGAATAATAAAAAGAAACATCCCTTCGAACTATAATGCTCGAAGGGATGTTTCTTTTTTGAAAAATTTATACCAATTCACCTTTTAAAGTAGCGGAAGTGGCATCTATTATTTTAATATTGACAAATTCCCCAATGTGGTGAGTGCCTCTATTAAATACAACAACTTTGTTCTGCTCAGTACGTCCAAAGAGTTGTTCTTTAGATCGTTTAGAAACTCCTTCTATCAACACTTCGTAAGTCTTGCCAATATCTCGTTGATTACTCTGAGCCGAAAGCTGATTTTGAAGTTCTATAATTTCATTCAAGCGAGCAATCTTCACTTCTTCGGGCACATCATCTACCAGATTCTTAGAAGCATAGGTTCCCGGTCGTTCCGAATATTTGAACATAAAGGCAGAGTCGTATCCACATTCGCGCATAAGGGAAAGGGATAGCTGATGATCTTCGGAGGTCTCGGAGTGAAAACCCGAAAAAATATCGGTACTTAATCCACAATCGGGCACAATCTTACGGATGGCTGCCACACGTTCTAAATACCATTCACGAGTATATTTGCGATTCATTAATTTTAGAATGCGCGAACTTCCACTTTGTACGGGCAGATGTATATATTTACACACATTTGGCACATCGGCAACTACTTGCAGCGTTTCGTTGCTCATATCTTTAGGATGAGAAGTAGTAAAACGGATTCTAACGTGCGGAACCGATTCCGCTACTCGACGAAGTAATACAGCGAAAGTTATATCTTCTCCCTCCTTTTCGAAATGATAAGAGTTAACATTCTGTCCCAGCAGCGTAATTTCTTTATATCCTTTAGTCGCTAAATCATGTACCTCGTTGAGAATACTTTCAATATCCCTACTACGTTCTCGTCCTCGAGTATAAGGCACAATACAATAAGTGCAAAAATTGTTGCAACCTCTCATTATGGAAACGAAACCCGATATATGATTACCGCAAATACGAGAGGGAATCACATCACGATACGTTTCGGTAGTAGATAACTCCACATTTATTGCTTTTTCTCCGGCTTCTACCGACGCAATCAATTCCGGTAACGTGAGATAAGCATCCGGACCAACAACCAAGTCTACATGATGATTTTTGATTAAGTCATCTTTTACTCGCTCTGCCATACAGCCCAAAACTCCAACAATCAACTTCTTCTTTTTCTTCTTCAATGAATAAAAGAATTCCAATCGATTTAGTATTCTTTGTTCCGCATTATCACGTATAGAACAAGTATTCATAAACACAGCATCTGCCTCATCTAAGCTGCCGCACACACCATATCCTGCCATCTGCATAATGGAAGCTATTACTTCACTGTCCGCCACATTCATTTGGCAGCCGTAAGTTTCGATAAACAACTTCTTGTTATCACCGCTTACAGTTGTGGATTTAAAGTCCACTCCCGTTAATTCATTCATTAGTTTACTTTTTTTTAGATATTTCAGTGCACAAAGATAACTCAAATTGCCAAATAAGTAGTAAATTGATAGGAAAAAGAGAATATTCTTGCATTTTGAATTCATCATTGTATAATTAATGTTAACTAATAAACATTTAATAGTGTATATATTTGTCATATTGAAATTAATCTACACATTTGTAGTGTGAAAAGATTTATATTTTTTCATAATTAAGGTTTAGGTTAAAAAGATAAAGGGGAGCTGCGAAGCTGCCCTTTTTTCATATAATTATATGTGTCGGCTCAAATTAAATGCCTACCTTTGTGAAATAATTAAATATAGAGGCTTTATGGAAGATTTCAGTCAGTATATATTTATCGTAGCAATAGTGGCAATTATTATTGTACAGTCTATAATAAAAGCCCGAAAAGCAGCCGCTGCCATCGACTCCAACAATCCTGATTGTGAGCCTAAATCAACTCCTCAAGTTCTTCGAAACGAATCTCAATCGGCAGATGATTGGGAAAAGTGGTTTATGGAAGAAAAAAACAAAGAAACTAAAAAAGATCAGTTCCCTAATGAAGAGGGTGAATCTTCGTTTACTCTTCGTAGTCAATCACCTTTAAAAATGGAAGAAACTAAAAAAACGAGTAAACCGATTGCCCATGAACGATTGGGATATGAGCCTAAAATAAAACTGAATACAAGAAAGGAAGCACGACGGGCTATTATTTACTCAGAGATACTTCATCGTAAATATTAAGAAGAAATTATAACACGAAATATTAGTTGAAATTATGTCATTAAAGTTTATTACAGCAGAAGAAGCCGCAAGTCTTGTAAAACATGGCGACAATATTGGCTTCAGTGGATTTACTCCTGCGGGAGTTCCTAAGGCAGTCTCTTTAGAGATAGCTAAAAAAGCAGAGGCAGAACACGCAAAAGGAAATCCTTTTCAAATTGGAATTTTCACAGGTGCCTCAACAGGCGATTCGTTAGACGGTATCTTATCTAGGGTAAAGGCTATCAGATATCGTGCGCCTTATACTACTAATAAAGATTTCCGTACGGCAGTCAACAACGGTGAGCTTGCTTATACCGATCTTCATTTGTCGCAAATGGCGCAAGAAGTACGTTACGGATTTATGGGCAAAGTCGATATGGCTATTCTTGAAGCTTGCGAAATAACCCCTGATGGTAAAGTTTATTTAACCGCAGCCGGAGGCATTGCTCCTACAGTAGCTCGACTAGCAGATAAAGTGGTAATAGAACTAAATAGCGCACATAGTAAAAACATGATGGGGATGCATGATGTGTACGAGCCGCTTGACCCTCCTTATCGTCGCGAAATTCCTATCTTTAAGCCTAGCGACCGTATTGGATTACCTTATGTTCAAGTAGATCCGTCGAAGATTGTAGGTGTTGTAGAAGTAAATAAGCCTGATGAAGCTCGCTCATTTACTGCTCCCGATCCTATTACCGACCAAATAGGTTTAAATGTAGCTGATTTCCTTGCCGCAGATATGAGAGCCGGATGTATTCCGTCTTCTTTCCTACCTTTACAGTCGGGCGTGGGCAACATTGCTAATGCTGTATTGGGTGCGCTTGGTCGTGATAAGACTATTCCTGCATTCGAAATGTATACCGAAGTAATTCAGGACTCCGTTATAGATTTAATGAGGCAAGGGCGTGTTAAGTTTGGTAGTACTTGTTCTTTAACCGTTACTAACCAATGTTTACAAAGCATCTACGACAATATGAGTTTCTTCCGTGACAAATTTATTATTCGTCCCTCAGAGATTTCTAATAGTCCCGAAGTGATTCGTCGTTTGGGAGTTATTTCAATCAATACGGCCATTGAAGCAGACATCTATGGTAATATTAATTCTACACATATTGGTGGCACAAAAATGATGAATGGTATTGGCGGTTCGGGCGACTTTACTCGTAACGCATATATTTCAATCTTTACTTGTCCGTCGGTAGCTAAAGAAGGAAAGATTAGTGCTATTGTTCCAATGGTTGCTCACTTGGACCATAGCGAACACTCTGTAAATATAATTATTACAGAGCAAGGCGTAGCTGATCTTCGTGGAAAGAGTCCGGTAGAAAGAGCCCAAGCTATCATTGAGAACTGCGCGCATCCTGATTATAAACAATTGCTTTGGGATTATGTAAAAATGTCCGGTAAAGGTCACACACCTCATCGTATTCATGCTGCTTTGGCTATGCACGACACCCTCAACAAAAAGGGAGATATGAGATTAGTAAATTGGTCGGATTACGAATAAACGATTGTATCTATAACAGAAAAGGTCAACTCTTCATAACAAAGAGTTGACCTTTTTTAGTTATCTGTCGGAATGAGGCGACTTGCAACCTACTTTTCTATATTTTTTCTTATTTTGCTAAAATGAATATAATATCTTTGAAAACCAATATATTGCGTTGGTAGCCTCAACAAAGATAAACAAAGATAAAATAAGAGAAACAAAGATTTAGCGGAACAATAACGGAACAATGATAGGATTTGTTCCGTTAATTGCATAACTTTGCTTTTGAATTTAAAAGTTAAAATTATGGCAAATATAAAGTTCATCATTCGTGATATGGATGCCGATAATGAGCAAACCATATACATAACCTCTCGTTTTGGTAGGAATGAGAAATTGATGTACGCTACCTCTTTGAAGATAGAACCTTTGTTCTGGGACGAAAAGAAGGAGCGTGCGAAAAATTCAAAGTATTGTACCAACAAAGATGAGATAAACGCTGCACTTACAAGCATAGAATCAAAAATGAATCTTTTCATAACGGATGCTGCGACTAAAGGAAATCCGGTAACAAAAGATGAATTAAAGATTCTGCTTGATATTCACTTTGGTAAGAAAATAGCTGCTGCACATGACCTTCATTCCTTTTTTGAGGAATTTATCCGATTATGTGATACAAGGGTAAGCCCTCATAGAGGCGGTCAGACCATCGACTATAAGACAAAGCGTGAATATGCTCGTACTTACTACTACGTTCAAGAATACGAGAAGAAAAGAAAGGTTAGATTGGAATTTCGTAGTATCACTCAACCCTTCTTTAATGATTTTGTGGCCTTCTTGCAGAAACTTGGATTGAGTACCAATACAATTTGGCACAAGACGGTAAGTCTTAAAGCGGTGATGAAAGCTGCCAATGAGCAGGAACTAACAGATAATACCAAATATCAGTTATTCAAAAATGTGTCAGAGGAAAGTCAATCGGTTGCATTGAATGAGGAAGAATTAGATGCGCTTGCCCTATTTGATTTCTCATTTTCTGCACGTCTAGAGCGGACACGGGATTTATTCCTAGTTGGATGCTGGACAGGATTACGCTTTTCTGACTTTACCCGTATTCGGGAGGAGAATATAAAAGACGGTATGATTACCATTCAGCAACAAAAGACGAATGAGTTTGTAACAATCCCCTTGCATTCGGTCTTCCTTCGTATTTGGGAAAAGTATGACGGTAATCTCCCTGCTAATATCAGTAATCAGAAGTTTAATGATAACTTGAAAGATGTATGCCGGGAAGCTGGACTAACAGAACACATTTTGAAGTCAATAACCAAAGGTGGCAAGAAACAAACAACGATATATGAGAAATGGCAGCTTGTTTCATCCCATACGGCCCGAAGGAGTTTTGCGACAAATCTGTATAAGTCCGGGTTCCCTTCAATCTCAATCATGCAGATTACCGGGCATAAGACGGAAAGTAGTTTTCTCAAGTATATCAAAGTGACTAAAGAAGAGCATGCCAAGATGTTGATGACGCATTGGCAGAAGAATGGTAATTTATTAAAAGTGATGTGATTATGAAAGAAATATTTGATTTTATCGAAGATGCTTGTTGCGCTCTCGATTTATTATCAAGATATTATAACGTTTCCTATGATGAATCAAAGATAGTTTATTCGGAAGATGATAACATGATCGAAGATGGTGAAACGGAAGAATTAGGGTGGAGAGATAGAGATATTTACAGTATGGTCGCTAAAGAAGATGGAAGTAGATATACTTTCAATGATGCGTGTGAACAATTAATAGATAAGTATGTAGAATCTACCGATATATTCAACGAGGATAATAAGTCTGATGGAAAATATTATGCTTCTTTAATAGAAGCTCAATTCCTAAAGATTGATGAGATACAAAGAAAAGCTTTAATAAAGAAGATTGTACGCTCTTCTTTTATCTTTCTTATGCCAAGTAGTTACCCTTTATACGAAATAATTCAGCCCAGCAATACGTATGGGGTATTTGCATATCGTTGTTTCATGTCAGACGAAGAGATAGAAGAATATGAAAGGAAAGATGAAATAGGAATGTATAAGGCTTTACCTGTGATTTCATGGTTAATAGAAGAATGCTGTACTCTCTTTAATGCTGTAGGTACGCTTTGTTCTGATTATGATGTAAATTTATTGGATGTTGCAAAAAGTGTATTTTCTTATACAACATTACCATTGAAGTTTGGTGTTTTTGATGATGATCTGAGATACAGAAAAAATCAAGAAAATGAAGATATAACAGAATCTAAAACTAATACTCCAGAAGACAAAACGCAAAAACTTGGAGCACCATCGGTGAAAGTTAGAATCTTATTGATAAAGGCATTGATGGAGCAAGTATATGCCGGATTTGGGAAGTTAGACGATACAATACAAATGAGGTTCATTAATAGCTTAACTGGAATTGATCAAAATGTAAAAAATATCTCAAATGGCAGTATAAAGCCAGCATTCAATGCGATTAAAAAAATAGAGAACGGCTTAGATACAGAAGGGAAAACCATTGATAGTTATAACAAGACGATAGATGAAGCTTCATTCATATTGGAGAATATAGGCATAGAAAAATTATCAAATGAATTAAAGAAGAAAAAAATAAGCTGATTTTAGCTTATTAGGGGTATTGTAGGGGTACCCCAAGCAATAAATACCAATATATTTTTGCATCCATAAGAACTAAAAAAAGCTAACTTATGGATGTAATTCCTTTTTCTCCCAATGCAATGCTTATACAAGGCGCAACAATGAGTGACCTTGAAAGCATGATGAGCCGCCTTCTTGAAAAGAAGCTGGCTGATATAGTAGAATCCACTCCCAAAGTGAAAGAAAGTCCCAAAGATGGGCTTTATAAACGCAGAGAGGCAGCAAAAAGACTGAAAATCTCCCTCGTAACATTAGATAAATGGACTAAGATAGGTATTATCAATGCTCGGAGAATTGGTACACGTGTCTATTATACAGACAAGGATATTAATGATGCTTTGAAAAGAGTACCTCAAATAAGAAAGGAGCTACCAAATGAATGATAACCCCAATCTTATAGCTGAGCACGATTATACTGACAAAAGTACTGATTCCGCACGACTTATCCAATCAGTACGCAAACTATTTCTATCCGGTGGTAAATATACAGCCAAAGATATCAACTCTTTGTGCCAAACCAACGATGCTCGGAAACTCATATCCGTTCTTCGCAATGATGAAGGTTGGAACATCGTAGACTGCCGGATGCCAAACGGGTGCAAACTATATTGGTTGGCAGAGAAAGGAGGTTGCAATGAGTGAGGCTACTGAAAAGATTGTAGGCGAGTTCGAAAAGCCGACCAATCAGACCGAAGATGCGGATCGGAAAATAAGAAGAGCGTCTGACCTAATCAAACGAGGTGTACAAGAAATCCCTATGCTTTTTTCTCCGGTGTTTCCACGTAAAGGTGTTGCTTTATTCGCTGGTAGTTCTGATACCGGAAAATCTATGCTATTACGAAATATGGCAATATCTGTGACAACCGGTCGTGATTTCTTAGGCTGGAAGTACAAAGGTGCCCATCGCTCTTGTATATTCGTTGCAACAGAAGATGATGAAGATGCTACTTCATACCTGCTTAGCAAACATGAAAAGACCTACGGAGATGCGGTTGATGATTTACATAACCTTCGTTTCATATTCAACTCAGAAAACATCATTTCGGAGCTTGATAGAGAACTTTCTATTGAACCGGCTGACCTTGTGATAGTTGATGCCTACTCCGATGTGTTTGACGGGAAAGAACAGAACAATGCTGCGCAAACGAGAGCATTTGTCAATAAGTTCAAGGTCTTGGCCGAAAAGCATCAATGCCTGTTTCTTTTCCTGCACCATACCGGAAAGCGAACAGAAGACCTTACCCCATCAAAGAATAACTTTGTAGGTAGCCAATCACTTGAAGCATCGGTAAGACTTGGTATAGAACTTCGTGTTGATAGAGTAAACCATGAACTACGTCATTTCTGCATTGTGAAAGGCAACTATCTTGGTAGCCAATACAAGCAGGCTTCTTTCGTATTGAAAATGGATGAGAACTTTGTGTTTAGCGAGACCGGAGATAGAACATCTTTTGATAATCTGGCTTTGAATCCCAATCAGGGTAAACAGTCATCAAAAGGTAAGCAACCATCCGATTTTACTCCAGAGCAGCATCTTGCATTCTTACGTGAATCTGCATCAACCCCGAAATCTAAGAATCAATTAACGAATGCAATAATGGATAATTTCGAGTTAAGCGATAAGCCTGCAAGAAAGTTCATTGACTACTACATCGAAGAAGAATATCTGAAAGTGTTAGAGAGCAAACCTTATTCGACATATCAAATCAATGAGGGGGAGCTACCTTTTTAAGTATGGTAGTACGGTATGGTATTCTACCACAGTACCACACCACAGATAAGGAGGTATGGTATGGTAGTACCCCCTATAGGGGGAAGTACCTACCGTACCACACCTTCTTTTTATCATCTGAATTTTAAATAAAAATCAATATGAAAACAAAAAATAACATCCCAACAATAGATACTAGAATTGCAATATGTACCAAAGTTGAAGATGGACCAACAATTCACCTTCTGTATGGATTGACATTTGATAAGTATATCATGGATTCAATCAATGAAGCTAAAGATAAGTTATCTCAAGGTGATTTGTACATAGAACTTAGCGATGGCATGGTATGCAGTTCCGATCAACATAAAGAGTTCGATATTGACAGAAGGGAGTTTGAAGGAGAATCCCCGATTGTAGCCTACAAATCGATTCTTATTGATAATCTCGCATTTGCCACTTTATTGCAGTATGCTTTTAATTTCACCCCCGAAAAGTAACATCACCATGAACGAACCAATATACCACCTACAAAAATACACCGGGATAGACTCCCGACATACCTGTCCACATTGCGGACACAAAAGAGAATGGACGCTTTATGTTGATGCCAATAATAAACCCATCGCCCCGGAGGTTGGCAAGTGCAACCGTGAGAAATGTGGCGGACACATGACACCAAGTGATTATTTCAAGCAGAACCCAACAGGAATACCCGACTTCTCCACATGGAAGCAACCGGAGCCAGTGAAAGTGGTTCCCGTGTCTTATCTGCCAACTTCGTTATTGGCACCTGATACCCATCGAGCCAAAAACAATCTATTCCGATTCATGGCTAAAGAGTTTGGGAATATTGAAGCAAACCGGGTCTTTGATACTTACAGAGTTGGCACGTCTAAACATTGGAGAAACCACGATGGATTAGCCGCCTCTTTCCCGCAAATAGATGAGCTTGGTAGATTACGCCGTATTAAGGTCATTGCGTACAATCCTAACACAGGCAAACGGATGAAGAAGAACGACACCCTGCATGTTTGGATTGAAAAGCGAAAAGCCTATGTAGCCGACATACTACCTACTGATAAGGTTTGGTGGGCTGATAAACCCGTATTAAACAACTACGATCTGAATTTAGTGCAATGCCTATTTGGTGAACACCTGATTAAAGACGCCTCACGTGTGGGAATTGTAGAATCTGAAAAGAGTGCTCTTATCTGTTCTATTTTGATGCCTGATATTACTTGGGTATCAACAGGCGGTTGTAATGGCTGCAAATGGACGGAATTAGCCGTTTTTAAGCCGTTGGTTGGAAAAAGAGTAGTTCTGTATCCTGATAGCGGGATGTTCGCTAAATGGGGGAAAAAAGCGGCGGTACTGCAAAATGGCGGCGTAGACGTTACAGTCAGCCGGGCATGCGAAGGGTTA
>JAVVPX010000076.1:0-11886 GCA_036655555.1 Bacteroidaceae bacterium
AATCTCCACCCGGTAGGAGAGCAGAACATATCACAATCCTCGAGGAATTCATGATCATAGTATCTCCCGTACTGTTTAATCCGTGCGAATAAATGATTATTGATATTTTGGTAAAGCAAGAATGTACCGTTATTAGGGCATGGCCGTGTGAGAATCACATTCGTGAGATTTTCAGCATGAGGCTTACTTTCGCAAATGAAATATACCGCACCTGCTTTTATATTCTCGTCTCTTTCCGCGACAATACGTTTGTGTTCTTCATTCTTTTTCTGCTTTTCCTTAAGCTCCTTTAATCCGGGTGCAGCCATCTCTTTTAATTCATCAAGGTCGGATATCGGGAAAGTGTAATAACTTTCAGTTGTATAATCACCAATATCCTCTCCGGTGCAGTACTCTTTCAAATCGTGGTGGTTAATAAGTGATAGAAGTTGTTTTATCTCGTTCATTTGATCCGAAAAAGGTATATAATCTGAACATAGGTCACTATTCCAGTCGAAGCACATGTAGTCACGCGATGAATGCCATATGAACTGAATTTCCGAAAATTGAGCACTATTAGCCTCCTCTCTCCAGCCTGCCTCTAGGTAGCTGCCCATTTCTTCATATACTGCAGGCCATGTTGGTGCCCCAATTTTCACATCACCGTTAATGTGTTGGATATCCAAGGCGGCCCGCAAGTTAGTATTCTCTTTCTTTATGTTAATGACCGGCACGGGGACGTTTTTTTCATAGGCTGTCATGGCTTCGCACGAATACCATGCGTCATCTACACAGATTTCTACTAAAGCAGAATAAGGTATTTCTCCTAACTTAGATATTCCCGGAACGATTAATCTACAAAGATAGCTTGTTCCTTTTTTTGTTGTGGCGTCGAATTCTATTTTCATGACGTTTAATATTAAGCCTCCCTTGAGGGAGGCTGATTTTATTTACAACATCTCTTTTTCAGCAACTTCGTTGAGCTTAGAGTAATGATTATTCAGCTGCTCAATCTTCTTTTTTATTTCGCAAGCTAGTTCGATGCAGGCCGATTTAGGACACAAAAAGTTTTTAAAGCTCACTTGATCACCGTATGGTTCCCACTCAATTGTACGGTTGTCCCCCTCTTCACGAAAAGCTGGCGACGTAGAACCATTTTCAAAAACACAAATGCCATAATACATATCTCCATGCAGTGGGTCAGTTTCGTAGTCCTGTTTTGCAAAGCATTTTGTGTCGAGCTTTAAAAACACTCTACTCTCTTCGTATAGCTCTAGTGTTGTTGCGAGAGCCGGGAGATAGTTGTTTGAGATTTCGGATTGTAGTTGATTAAACACTACTTTTCTTTTGTCCGAGACTTGGATAGCCTCTTGGAGTAATTCTTCGAAAGTTTTCATTATCTTTGCCCCACTAAAGTAGGGGCAGCTCTGTTTTAGTTATAATTTTTTTTAAAACATCTGATGGCCTCGAAATCTGTCAGATGTTTTGCTTGATGCAAAGGTAATACAATTTTTTAATTAAACAATACTATTAATTAATTATTTATTTATTTATTTATTTATTTTAAATATATTATCGCTCTTCGAATGAGTTGGTCTTTAAAATTCTGTAAGCTCTTGCTCTAGCTTCTTCCTGCTGCGATTCGTCTTCGTCGCCGTCGTCGCACCAATCATAGATTTGCGCATCTGTACAATGTATTGATGTGCCTAGCCCTCTTAATACGTACTGTCCGTAGCGGTGAGTGCTCTCTATTGAGATTTCTTCGTCGTTGTAAATAAATGTTTTTTTCATAGCTTTTGATTTTTATTTGTTAATTAATTGGCTTTCAAAATGCGCCTCAATCCAATTTTTTACCTCTTCTTTCTTTTCGCCTGTAATGTCAAATTCGCACTCTCCTGATGTTAAGTATAATGCGTAATCGCTATCTTCGTTCAAATCGCGGATGAGATACTCTGCAATAGTTGTACATCCGCTTACTGCGATAGATTGCTTGTTGTCACTTAGATAAGTGTTGACTGATTGTAAGATGTTTGTTTTCATGTCTTTTGATTTTTATTTGTTTTTGTTTGTTGATGCAAAGATAATACAATTTATTGATTAAACAATACTATTAATTAATTATTTTAATATATTTTTTAATAAAATTTAAAAAAAGGCTCTACAGTACGCTGTAGAGGCATAAATAAATGATACTAAAGTAGTGTAATATAGTATTATTTTTTAATTAAATAAAAAAAAGATAAGAATGGGAAAAATTAGATATATACAACAGCGCTACACATATATATTGCTGACATAACATAATATAATACATATATAATGATAGGAAGTATAATAGGAGCGGGCATGAAAATCGGAGGCGCAATATTTGGCGGTGCAGCGGCTGCTAAAGCCGCTAAAGAGCAGAACAGGATAATTTCGGATGCCGAAAATGAAAACAAAACTTGGTATAATCGCAGATATAATGAAGACTTTACTAAGCGCGCAGATGCAATACAATCAATGACTTATGCTAAACAGCAAGCTGATAACTTGTACAGCAGAACAGCAGGTGCAAGCGCTGTAACAGGTGCTACAGACGAAGCAGCTGCGCTGCAGAAAGATGCAGGCAATAGGATGATTGCAGATACAACAGCATCTATTGCGTCACAAGCTGACACTTACAAGCAAGGGATTGAGAATCAATATCTTGCAAAAAGAAGCTCATTAGAGCAGATGAGACTTGATACACTTCGGCAGAAAGCTAATAGCATACAGAGTGCCGCAGCAGGGGTCGGAGAAGCTGGTAGTGCTATTGCTAGCGCTACTGGGAACGGATTGTTTAAAAAATAAAAATATGGACATTGCCGAAAAATTAAAAAACAGAAAATCTGACGTAGCAAGATTAGATGTTAATATTCCCGCTGTCGAGGCAGCTAAGAATCATGTAGAGTCTCCTGCTGCGATTACAAGCGAGAAAGTTGCTCAAGAAAGCATAAAATCTAAAGAGTTAACCCCTTTAGAGGGTTTTCAAAACCTTGTAGGAGAGTTAGATACGCAAGATAAAGAGAGAAAATCTAAAGAAGAAAAGGCAAATAGACTTAGTGCAATATTCGCAGGAATTGGAGACGGCGTATCTTCGCTTGCGAATCTATATTATGCGACCAAGGGCGCTCCATCCGTTAAGCAAGTATCTAGTATTGATAAGTTTAACGACGAGTATATCAGAGCGAAAGAGAAGCGAGAAGCAGAGAGAGAGCGACTTAACGACAGAATGTTACAATATGCAATGCAAGATGCTAATTACGATAAGGCTGATAAAAGAGCAGAGAAAAGGGCTATAATCGACTGGGATAGAAGAGATAAGCGAGAAGCAGAAGAGAGAGCTATTGCAGATAGTAGATATAGAGATGAGAGAGCATATAGAGCAGATAGAGATAAGAGAGGCGATGAGTTAAGGGATAAGCAGATTGCGCAACAGGATGAGCATTTTAAAGCGCAACAGCAGCTACAGCAGCACAGAATCGCTGCAGCAGTTGGAAAGTCAGCGCAGCGAAGAGAGCAATCTGCTAATAGCGAGTTAGTTTCAGCTGGGGGTAGAACATATAATGTAACGCCCAAATTCTTAGAGGGTTACATCGGAAATATGGTAGACGATGCTCTTGCAGATGTTCGCAAAAATTACTTCAAAAACAAGACGGAGACAGAGATTAATGCGAGTTATATCGACCGCAAGCGGTACGACGAGATTAAAAAGCGGTACAGCAAATCTAACAAATCGTTATTAACTACTCTGCTATCTGATATTGATAATAGCGCACGGATGCAAGCAACTCTACAGAGAGCAGAAAAAGAATTTAAAAGCGGAATATCGGAAGAAGATGAAGACGATTTTGAAAATTTTTTGAGGAAAGATGAAGACGATTTTGAAAAGTACGTAAGAAAGTGATAATGAGATGAATAATACTTATAAAAATAACGGTAAGATATACGATATACCTTCCGGTAGAGAAGCAGAATTTGAAAGAAAATATCCTCTCGCAACTGTTGCTTACTCGTCCAGCGACGGCAAGATATACGATATACCAGTAAGTAAGAGAGGGAAATTTCTTGATAAATATGCAGATGCTAAGCCTTATAATACAGATACAGATAAAAATACAGATACAGACGGAAAAGAGGCTGTCGAAGGATTTTTTAAAGGGATGGAAATAGAGGGTGTAAGGGCTAAGGAGAATATAAAAACAGCTGTAGCAGAAGGAGTTAGTAGTTATATAACGGGGTCGAAGAGAGATTATATTAAAGCAAGAGAGACGTTATCTAAGCTAGATAATGCAGGTTATGACCTCGATGTCAATAAATTTGATGATAAAAAGGCTATAAAAGACTTTAAATCAAATGAATACAACGAGAAGATGGAAGAATGGCGTGCAAATAAGGACATGAGGAAGAGAGAGAGAGAGAAGCTAGGATGGATGGATGCGATTAAGCATAAATTAAATGACCCAGCACAGCCTCAGTCTCCATTCGCGAGTGATGCGAATGCATATTATCACCATTCTGTCGCAGAAGATGCAGAATATAGTCGTGTATTCAGAGCGATAAAAGAAGCGCTGGAAGAATCGGAAGGGGATATAAACAGAGCGTATACTATATTAGAGAGTAAATCTTCTAAAGATACTTGGGGCGATAAAGTAGCGCAAGATGCGCAAGAGGAGATAGCGAATCTGCCTCAGACAAAAGGGAAAGCGGCATGGGCAGGAGGCCTAACTACACAGATGTTAGGTAATGCAGCTAGTATAGCATCTTCATTTTTCCCAGCCACTAGGTGGCTTGCTAAACCTCTTGCTGCAGCTAATATTGCTGCCTTAACAACATCTAGCGCAGGTTCGAGCATGTCTGATGCAAGACTTGCAGGGGCAAGTGACAAGGATGTACATAATGCAGGCTATATCGCGATGGCTAATGAATCGATAACAGAAGCATTGCCAGCAGGGAGATATCTAGCTAATATACAGCGTAAAGTCGCTAAGAAACTGACTAAAGATGTTGCGGAAAAAGCAATTGCAAGTCCTGCTGCTAAGAATGAGCTTGAGCACTTGCTCGCTAAAGCTGCTAAGGAGCTGCCGCGAAAATTGATAAATGGAAAGAACGCAAAAGAATATGCTAAGAGTATAATCACCGAAGGCGGTTCAGAAGCTGCTGCAGGGTTTATAGAGACCTTTATACCAATGATTTATGAGGATGAGGAGAACTATCCTACTTTAAAAGATGCTCTGAAAAATGGATGGGAGGGCGCAAAAGGGGGCGCATTTATGGGAGGTATACTAGGTGCAGGTTCAACAGTAGCCGGTCATTATGCAAATAGGAATAGGCGCAAGAAGCAAGGGAATATAATGTTAGCCGATACGGAAAATGGTGTAGTAGAGATAGTTGGTGAAAAGGACGATGATACAATGTTTGCGCTAGATGGAAATGGGATGCCTCTCGAGATTAAGACTAGTATGATTATAGACTCTGACATAGTAGGATTTGAGGAATTTGATAATTATTGCAAAAATCAGACTAAAGAGAACTTAGATATAGCTAGAGAGAGTGGAAGAGAGTTAGTTAACGGGGATGCTCAAGCTAAGAGGGAGGCAAAAGAAGATTACGAGAGAGAGCTGGGCAAATTTTACAAAGAAAAACAGGATGAGCTAGAAGCAGTTGATAACCCTTTGGACTACATTGTAGAGCATTATGAGCAGGCAGAAGTTATTATACCGTTCTTTAACGCTAAGTCAAAACTAGACGGAATGATAGACGGAATTGCAGACGATATAGATTCGCAAGTAAGTAGGAAGCTTAAAGAGATAGACGAAATAACGCACGAGAGCGGTAATATCTATACTGTCAAGATGTTCGGAAATGAAGAACAGCAAGCTAATCTAGTGAGAGGAGACATTACTGTCGGGGAAGATGGTGCAATAGATTTAAGCAATTCATCGAACTTCGTCTTCGTAAAACAAAATGGAGAAATAAAAATGGTATCTCCTCGTGAGATAGTCTCTATTGACAATGTTGTTAATGCGAATGAGTATAAGATATTTTCAGAGGAAAAATTAAGAGATTACTTAGTCAACAACGCGAAGCAAGAGATAGAGCCTGACACGGACACAGATACAGAGCCTGATACAGAGCAATATAATATTAGTGATGAGATAAATGTGAATGGAGTAAATGGTATAATTTCGCAAAAAAATGCTGAGGGAAAATATATTGTACAGTTTGAAGACAAAATTGAAATTGACGGTGTACAACAGCGTGCATTCGAGCTAAGTGCAGAAGAGATAACTAACCTTACTACTACTAACAATAATAACGGCCCTGTTGTGCAAGAAGTAATACCAGAACCTCTACAAGAAGATGTACAACAACAGCAAGAAGAACCTCTGCAAGAAGATGTACAACAATTAGAGGATAAACAATTAGAGGCTATCCCTCTAACAAAAAGTGGCAAGGTGGACTACAAGCTCTTGCTAGATAATAACCCGGAATTATTCGCTAAAAAATGGGAAGAAAGGCCAGGAGTAGGGGAAGACGGTACAATTCAATATTTAAATAATTATTCTAAAAAATTAGGAGAAGAAATCGAAAAGAAAAAAAATAAGATAGATAATGTGCTAGACCCTAATATCTTGTCATCCATAGAAGATGATATATTAGATTTATTAACAAGAAAGAAAAAGATAGAAACATTATTGGCAACAAGATATTCCCCAGCTCGTGAGTCGCAACAGGAAATAAAAAAATCGGGGTTGTCTAAATATCAAGAAGATGTTAATAGCTTAATTAGCTCTGTGCGAGCTCATAACGCACAAACTCCTGGTAGAAAATTGAAAGCGAATGTAACAGGAATAAATAGAAGAGCTAATAATTTAGGATTTGTGATACGGCAGAACAGGGGTGATATAACTGTCTTCGACCAAGATGGCAAAGAAATTAAAAGACTATTTGGCAGAAGACAATCAAGAGCTGAAATAGAATCCCACAAGAAGTTAGATGATTATGACGATATTATTATTAGTGCGGTTAAAGATGTGTATGCGGCACCAAATGCAATTTTAAACAGCAATGCGTGGACTTCTGGAAGAGATGTATTTATACAAGGACTTAATGACGCAATTAATGGAGTTAAGAGTGCAGCGGCAAATGATGTACTAGATACAATAGATAGCGCATATAAAAACGGATTAACTTACGGAGACGGGGAGTTAGTACAAGAAACATATTCAACTCTTAGGGAGGCTGTTAAATTCGACAACGAAAGCGTATATAATGAGTTCGACGATATTGAAAAGATTGATGATATACAAGTAGTTACAAATAATAACTCTGTAGATTTAGAATTAGAAAATGATATTGCAACAGAAGAGGTAGATAATATAACTGATTTAGAAGATATGCCAGAGTGGATATTAGACGGCTATAATAGCGAAGAAGAGTTTAAGCAATCACAAGAAATTTTAAATTTAGAAAGAAAAGAATTAAATTTACAAAATAAAACAGAAAGCAATGTACGCACAAGCATTAACACAACACCAGAAGGATATTCTGAAACTCTGCCACCACCTGAGGGCGTTAGAGTGCAGGAGAGCAAGGATACCAACACCGAGAGGAATGATGAGCGCAGAAGAGATGAGGAAGTATCTAGCAAGATTGCCCAAGAGGCAGAAGTAGACGGAAACAGATACCAATTTGCAAAAACAAATGTAAGGAGTGAACCTATTACTGAGACCACTGAGGCGTTATTCTCTGCAGAGAATAAAAGTGATTCTGCATTAACCAACGTTGATTTACCACAAAAAATTGATAAAAAAGATGTATCTATCTTTGAGACAGCTGAAAATGTGCTAAAAAATGAAAAAGTAAATAAAGCGGAAAAACAAGTCAATCAGAATCAAACAGATGGGCAGAAAAAAGCAGGAAACTACAAGAAAGGACATGTAAAACTCCTCGGATACGATATCACAATAGAGAACCCGAAGGGCTCTGAACGCTCCGGGGTTGATTCAGATGGTACACCATGGTCTATTACCATGAATAACACATATGGATATTTCAAAGGGACTAAAGGGAAAGATGGGGACCATATTGATACTTTCTTGGGCGAAAACTTAAATTCAGAAAAAGTATTTGTTGTTGACCAGCTAAATTCTGACAAATCCTTCGATGAACATAAGGTAATGCTAGGATTTGATTCTATAGAAGAAGCTAAGGAAGCATATTTATCTAATTATGAAGAAAATTGGCAAGGATTAGGTAATATTACAGAGACAACATTGGATAATTTTAAAAAGTGGACAGATGTTAAGACAAGGAAGCAGAAACCATTTGCAGATTATACAATGAATTCAAGCAATGATGCAAGCAACGTGTACGGTATTGGTAATAAAATCGTCTCTACAGATAGGTATGCAGAATTAAAAAAGAAACTTCGTTCTAAATTAGGACAGTTAAATGCAGGTTTTGACCCAGAGATATTTGCCATTGGCGCAGAGATGGCCGCATATCACATCGAAGCAGGCACTAGGAAATTTGCCGATTTTTCAAAACGGATGTATTCGGATATGGGAGAGGCTGTAGTTCCGTATTTAAAATCTTTCTATCAAGGTGCGCAAGCCTTTCCCGGGATGGAAGATTTTGCAAAAGAGACTGATAATTCTGAAATAATTAATAACTTTGACTATAAATTATTAAGCAATGTACATAATACAACAGGAGATAGCAAACGAGATAGCGGAGATGTGTCCGTTGAGCAACAATCTAATGCAAGACCTATTCTCAGCCAGCGAAGAGAAGGCGGAAGAAATAGAAATGGAGCTACGGGAGATAGCTCTAAAAGTATCGGACGAGACAGTAGCGAGGGCGATAGTAGCTTATACGCCACTATTTTTGGAGAACCGGGCGATAACAGAGTACATAGAGCAGACCAAGCAGTACAGTCTCCGGGAGATGATGCCGGAGATACTATCGGCACAGGAGGCAGCGTTGATGGCACAACAGGATTACATGATGACGCAGCAGCAAACGGAGCGAATGATACAGATGCTACACGAGTGCCAGGCTCGTTTGCAGAGCGGTCAAAACTAAAATTAGAACTACAACACAAAGCGGAGAGTATTACCAACACCTCTATCTGTGATTTAACTAACATCGAAGAAACACTACCGTTCCTGCTACCTGAACAACACGGTGATGTGTTGAAAGCCGAGAATCGTTTTTTTAGCGACTCGCAGAAAACAAAAGAGTTGGCAAATGGTAAAGGAATGCTCTTTACAAACGGCACCGGTACCGGTAAAACATACACCGGGCTAGGGATTATCAAACGATTTGTTAAACAGAATGTAAAAGATATTCTGATAGTTGTCCCTACACAACCAAAAGTAACAGATTGGATAAAAGATGGAAAGAACCTACTATTAGATATATCGCCTTTAGAAGACACATCATCATCTGGTGAGGGGATAAATATTACCACGTATGCCAATTTAAGAAGCAACCAAGAATTAATGAAGAGAGAGTTCGGATTGGTTGTATATGATGAGAGTCACCGGCTGATGGAAGATAAAAATGGCGGACAATCTTCTACTACGCTTGCTCACTATAAGATTACCAATAAGGATAGGAATAATGCCCTGCAACGTCTCCAAAGTTTTCACCCTCTATGGACTGAATCTAAAGGGTTATTGGATAAATTAGATGCTTATAGTAAAGAGTATAATTCTGATGAAATATCTGGCGAAAGGGGTGCGACGATAAAAAACGAAAAAAAGACTATAGACACTCGATTAATAGAGTTGCGGTCATTGCAAGAAGAAGTACTTCCAGAATTAGAGGCACAGGCAGATAAGGCTGTAGAAAAAACAAAAACAGTTTTCTTGTCTGCCACTCCATTTAAGAGCCACTTTAATCTAAGGTATGCAAATGGGTATCTTTTTGATTGGGGTAATGAAGAATCATACCAAGGACATAGTAGGGTAGATGCAGAAAGTAGGTTCTTCCTTGACAACTTCGGAAGTGCTTATGAATGGAAGTATCATCGTATGCAACAAAAATCAAAAGCTAATTCTGATGCCATTGCATTGCAAGAAGTGCAATTTGCTGAACGACTAATGACTAGTGGTGTAATGAGCGGTAGGACAATAAACTCAGATAAAGATTATTCCCGTGAGTTTCCAAGAGTAAATGGATTGAATACAGATATGTTCAATAAAGCATTTTCTGATATTTTTAACTATACGGAAAATAAATATTCGTGGTTAAGGGAGGGCGCTAAAGATGTATTCTACAACTATAACTATTCAACCCAACTTTTTGAAGCATTAAAAACCTCAATGAGTATTCCTCGTATGCAGAAGCATTTGGAATTGGGAAGAAAGGTTGTTGTCTTCCATCGTAGAAAACAATCTAACGTAATGCCCCCATTCAATTCAATACTATCTGCAACTAGGAATAAGGCCAAAGCTTTACTTGCAAATGAATATGTATCTCCGGAACAGAAAGAGCAAGCGGATGCAATATTATCGCAAGCGGATACATTCGAGGCTTCTAATAAAGAATTATTGGAGTATGAACAAACATTGAACTATTCATCGGCTATCGCTCAAATACAGGAAGCATTCGGAGACCGGGCTGTGTATATCAACGGTGATGTCTCAAAAAATAATAAAGACAAAGCGATAAAACAGTTTAATGCAGATGATTCTAGCATAGACCTTATCGTTATTCAAGAAGAATCGGGGAAAGAGGGAATTTCTTTACATGATACATCCGGTAAACACCAACGTGTATTGATGAATATGTCAATGCCTGTATCGTCCATTACGGCATTGCAAATTGAAGGTAGAATATACAGGATAGGGCAGGAAACAGATGCTATTTTTGAGTACCCACTATTGGGGCTTGATATGGAGATTGAATATTTTGGCCGAAACATTAATAAGCGTCTTAGCACAACGGAAAACCTAGCTGTAGGAGAGCAAAGCCGTGACTTGATAAGGTCCTTTGCAGATGGTGTTATCTCTGAATCAGAGTTTGAAGACCCACATGTAGCGCAGGGCAAAGGTGGTAAGGAGATGGATAGGAAGATGCAGAGTGAACTATCTGAATACAGGAAGGCTGTTCTAGTTTATCATTCTAACCAAAAGAATAGATTCAAGAGAAGCCAACGTGAAGGAAATGACTACTACGCTACGCCAGAACCTATTGGTCAAAAGATGGTTGAATGGCTAAATCTTAAAAAAGATGATAGTGTAATGGAGCCAAGTGCCGGGCACGGTGCTATTGCGATGTGGTTTCCTAATTGGGTTAACTCAACTGCAATTGAACCGTCATTCTCTCTCTATTCTAAACTGAATGCAAAAGCTGGAGGAGGGGACCGTAAGATTCTCAATACTACATTTGAAGAGTTTAATATCATCAATAAGTTCAATGGCATTGCTATGAACCCTCCTTTTGGTTCCGGTGGTGCCACGGCGATATCCCATATTGAAAAAGCTTTCCATCATCTGAAAAATGGTGGCAGATTGGTTGCTATTGTTCCCAATGGCGGCTCAATGCAGAAGAGACTTGATAAGTTCCTCTTTGGAGAAAACGACAAAGGCAAGCGGAACAACCCGGATGCCGTTCTGGTACAAGAGGTCATTCTACCAGGTGTAACCTTTGAGCAGGCCGGAACAAATGTGAACTGTAAGGTTGTTATCATTGATAAGATACCTGTAGAGCAACAACAAAGCTCATATAGTGCTCAAATAGATTTGTCGTATGCAAAGAATGTTGGAGAACTATTTGATAAACTAGAGGTGATTTATGTGCCTGCAAGGCAACAATTAGCAGCTGGAGCACAGAATGTGGTGGAAACCGATTTTATAACAAAGATTAAGATTG
>JAVVPX010000077.1:0-11657 GCA_036655555.1 Bacteroidaceae bacterium
AGGGAATACCGGGAGCTATCTCATTCCTCTCAAATCCTAAATACACCTCTTATATATACAATACTCAATCGAGCATTGTATTAGTCAATAAAGATTTTGTTGCTGAACAAGCGGTAGCAGCTACATTAATAAAAGTAGATAATGCCTACGAAAGTTTAGCTAAACTGTTGACTTTGTATGAAATGAGTAAGCCTAAAAAAGTAGGGATAGACTCTTTAGCGTATGTTGCGCCTACTGCTAAAATAGGGAAAGATGTATATATCGCACCTTTTGCTTGTATTGGTGATGGAGTTGAAATAGGAGATAATACCATTGTACATTCGCACGTAACAGTTGGAGGGCAAGCTAAAGTAGGTAATAATTGCATTCTATATTCTCACGCTACTATCTATAACGATTGCCGAGTGGGTAATCATTGTATTCTGCATGCCGGGTCTGTGATTGGAGCCGATGGTTTTGGTTTTGCGCCTACACCTGATGGATATGAAAAGATACCACAAATAGGATCCGTTATATTGGAAGATAACGTGGAAATTGGTGCAAATACTTGCGTAGATAGAGCGACCATGGGAACTACTATTATACATAAAGGGGTAAAACTTGATAACCTGATACAAATAGCTCATAATACGGAAATTGGTATGAATACGGTAATGGCTGCTCAAACAGGCATTGCAGGTTCTTCTAAAATAGGAGAATGGTGTATGTTTGGTGGACAAGTAGGCATTGGAGGACATATAAAGATAGGAGACCATGTAAATATCGGCGCTCAATCGGGTCTTGTAGGAAATGTAAAAGCTAATTCCAATATAATGGGCTCTCCGGCTTTTGATGTCAAACAATATTTCAAGTCATCGGTAGTGAATAAAAAACTACCGGAATTATATACTGCAGTTAATAATCTGCAGAAAGAATTAGACGAATTAAAGAAACAACTAAATAAGTAACCAATGTTGAAACAGAAAACTCTGAAAGATAGTTTCTCGTTAAGAGGAAAAGGTCTGCACACTGGACTTGATATAACCATTACTTTTCTTCCGGCTTCGGACAATCATGGATATAAAATTCAGCGAGTAGACTTAGAGGAACAACCAATTATTGATGCAGTGGCAGACAATGTAGTGGAAACTACTCGAGGCACCGTACTCTCTAAAGGTGGTGTGAAAGTGAGTACTATAGAGCACGCAATGGCGGCTCTTTATGCTGCAGGCATTGATAATTGCCTTGTTCAAGTGAATGGTCCAGAGTTCCCTATTCTTGACGGAAGCGCAAAATACTTTGCCGAAGGAATAGAGAAAGTAGGGATGGTTGAGCAAACAGCAGTAAAGGACTTCTATATAATCAAATCAAAAATAGAGTTTAGAGACGAAGAAACAGGATCATCTATTATTGTTCTTCCCGACGAAGACTTTAGTGTGAACGCACTTATCTCTTACGACTCAAAGATAATCCCTAATCAATTTGCTACGCTAGAAAGCATGGAAGACTTTCCTAAAGAAATAGCAGGAAGTCGCACTTTCGTTTTCGTGCGTGAAATCGAACCATTATTGGGAGCAGGATTAATTAAAGGAGGAGATTTAGATAATGCCATCGTTATTTATGAACGCGAGATGTCGCAAGACAATTTCGATAAACTTGCTGATGTTATGGGCGTTCCGCATATGGATGCTAAAAATTTAGGTTATATTAATCATGCTCCGTTAGTGTGGGATAACGAACCGGCACGTCACAAGTTATTGGATATTATTGGTGATTTGGCTTTGATAGGCAAACCTATTAAGGGAAGAATTATTGCTACTCGTCCCGGACATACTATTAATAATAAGTTTGCTCGGCAAATGCGTAAAGAAATTAGATTGCATGAGATTCAAGCACCAATATATAATTGTAATGAAGCACCTGTGATGGATATTAATCGTATTCGCGAACTATTGCCTCATCGTTATCCATTCTTACTGGTTGATAAAATTATAGAAGTTGGTCCGAATCATATTATCGGCGTAAAGAATGTAACGGTTAACGAGCCATTCTTTCAAGGACATTTTCCACAAGAGCCTGTTATGCCGGGCGTGCTCCAAGTAGAAGCAATGGCGCAAGTAGGAGGTCTTCTGGTACTGAACTCAGTAGACGAACCAGAAAAATATTCTACTTATTTTATGAAGATGGATGCTGTTAAGTTCCGTCAAAAGATAGTTCCTGGCGATACACTTTTGTTTCGTTTGGAAATGTTAGCTCCTATGCGCAGAGGAATCTCTACTATGAAAGGATATGTTTTCGTTGGGGAGAAGGTAGCTTGCGAAGCTGAGTTTATGGCACAAATAATAAAAAACAAATAAATACACATGGTAAGTCCCTTAGCATATATTCATCCTGAAGCTATTATAGGAAAGAACGTTGAGATTGCTCCTTTTGTCTTTATCGACAAGAATGTGATTATCGGAGACAATAACAAGATAATGCCTAATGTTAATATTATGTATGGTACACGTCTTGGTAACGGCAATACTGTTTTCCCGGGAGCGGTTTTGGGAGCGGTGCCTCAGGACTTAAAGTTTGCGGGAGAAGAGACTACTGCTGAAATAGGAGATAATAATCTTATTCGCGAAAATGTAACTATTAATAGAGGAACGGCAGCCAAGGGCAAAACCGTGGTAGGAAGCAATAATCTGTTGATGGAAGGAGTACATATAGCGCACGATGTAGTTTTAGGTAGCAGCTGTATCATTGGTAATGCAACTAAGGTAGCAGGTGAAGTCGTAATCGACGATTTTGCTATCATCAGTGGAGCGGTACTTATTCATCAATTTTGTCATATAGGTAGCTATGTGATGATTCAAGGTGGATCTCGATCGAGCAAAGATATTCCTCCATATGTAATTGCCGGTCGTGAACCGGTATCTTATTGCGGAATAAATATTGTTGGACTTCGTCGACACAACTTTTCGAATGAATTAATTGAAAATATTCACAACGCTTATCGTATCATCTATCAAAGTGGAATGAATATCAGTGACGCACTTGAAGAAGTGAAGAAAGAAATACCTAACAGCCCGGATATTGAATATATTATTTCCTTTATAGAAAGTTCAGATAGGGGAATTATCAGATAGAAATATATAATAACTTAGTGACATGATATACAGATTTACTATTATATCCGATGAAGTTGATGACTTCGTTAGAGAAATTAAAATAGATTCTGAGGCAAGCTTTTTTGACTTGCACAAGATAATACTCAAATCAGTTGGCTATCCTGATGATCAAATGACTTCTTTCTTTATTTGTGATGATAATTGGGAGAAAGAAAAAGAAATTACGCTCGAAGAGATGGACAACTCTTCGGAAGAGGATAGCTGGATAATGAAAGATACCTTGTTAAGTGATCTTATTGAAGATGAAAAGCAAAAAATAGTGTATGTCTTCGATTACTTGACAGAACGGATGTTCTTTATTGAATTATCCGAAATTATTACCGGACAAGATTTAAAAGAAGCTGTTTGTTCCAAACAAAATGGTTTGCCACCTAAACAAATAATGGATTTTGAAGAGATGACAACCGGTAATACTTCAATAGATTTAGATGAGAACTTTTATGGTGACCAAGACTTTGATATCGATGAGTTTGACCCGGAAGGTTTCGATATGGGAAGTGCTACTCCCGAAGAAGGTTCTTATGAACAATAATATTCTTTAATGACTAATACTTTAGTCGTTCTAGTAGGGCCTACAGGTGTCGGAAAGACGGAACTCAGTTTGCGAGTTGCCGAACATTTCGACACCTCTATTGTCTCTGCCGATTCTAGACAGCTATATGTTGATTTAAAAATAGGAACTGCTGCTCCTACAGCCGAACAATTGAGTAGAGTATCACATTATTTTGTAGGCACTCTACAGTTGACTGACTATTACAGTGCTGCACAGTACGAAATTGAGGTACTCAAGCTGTTGGACGAACTATTCAAGAAGAAAGAAGTGGTAGTGATGACCGGAGGCTCAATGATGTATGTGGATGCTGTTTGCAAAGGAATTGACGACATTCCCACAATAGACAATGAGACACGGGAATTGATGATGCAGCGATACGAAACGGAAGGTCTCGAAACTCTTTGCGCAGAACTTAAGCTACTCGACCCAGCGTATTATAAAATTGTAGATTTAAAGAACTATAAGAGGGTGATTCACGCTCTCGAAATATGCTATATGACGGGGAAGACCTATACTTCGTTTCGTTCAAGCTCTATAAAAGACCGACCTTTTAATATCTTGAAAATTGGGCTTACCCGAGATAGGGAAGAACTTTATGCCCGCATCAATCAGCGGGTAGATGATATGATAGAAAATGGTTTGTTGGATGAAACCAAAGCTGTTTATCCTCATCGACAACTTAACTCACTTAATACCGTTGGCTATAAAGAAATGTTTAACTATTTAGATGGCGAATGGGAACTCCCTTTTGCTATCGAAAAGATAAAGCAAAATTCCCGTATCTATTCTCGCAAACAAATGACGTGGTTTAAAAGAGATACGAGTATTCAATGGTTTCATCCTACTCAAGAACAGGAAATTTTCTCATATATCAATAAGCAACTGAAATCTTTTATATAATAAAAAGGGTCTTTTACAAGTATTTTAACCTTATATCACTAATTTATAATAAAATATTTTTGTTATTCCATACAAAAGACTATATTTGTATACAATTTTGGCGTAGAAATGACTGAGGAAGATAAAAAGTTATTAAATACCTTTGAAGCAAGGCTAAGACATTTGATGTATTTACACGATGAATTGAAGTGTGAAAATAAGATGTTGAAGCAGTCTCTTGCGGATAAAGATGAAGAAATAATCAAAGGTAAAGAAGACTGTAAAGAGCTACAGACCAGCTATGCTAACTTGAAAGTAGCAAGGACAATTTGTGTGAATGATAGTGAAGTTAAAGACACTAAGCAACGCTTGTCCAAATTAGTGCGAGAAGTCGATAAATGCATCGCTTTATTGAATGGGTAAAGACAGATAATTGAGATAGATGTATGAACGATAAGATAAAAATAAATTTGCAAATAGCAGACGTAACTTATCCCTTATTTATAAAATCGGATGATGAGGAATTAGTTCGGAAAGCAGGTAAGCAAATAAATGATAAATTAAACAAGTATCGGGCACATTTTCCCAATCTTGAACCAGAAAAGTTTATGGCAATGGTTGCGTTAGACCTTTCGACCGAGAACCTTAGATTAGAGAAGAAAAACGATATTGAACCTTTTGCTGAAAGTATAAAACAACTAACTGAGGAGTTGGAAGAGTATTTCAAAAAAGAATAGTTTGTCATTTGTAATATTAAAGATTTCGCGCGCTACTTACTATCGTAGAGAAGAGTTCTATGAGGAGTTTGTAGTGCGTTTTATTTATATATTAAATTAATTAAAATGAGTTTAACGGTAATAATAGTATCAATCGCTTGCTTTATAGTGGGTGGAGTTTTATCTTATCTGATGTTTAGATATATAATAACATCAAGATATGATAGCATTTTGAAAGAAGCCCAAATAGAGGCAGAAGTTATCAAGAAAAATAAACTTTTGGAGGTAAAGGAAAAATTCCTCAATAAGAAAGCGGATCTAGAAAAAGAAGTATCTCTTCGGAATCAGAAAATCCAACAGGCAGAGAATAAATTGAAACAAAGAGAATTACTCTTGAACCAAAAACAAGAAGAAATTCAACGTAAAAAGTCGGAAGCAGAATCTATTAAAGAGACTTTGGAAACTCAAATTATTGTTGTAGACAAGAAAAAAGAAGAATTGGACAAACTTCAACAACAAGAGAGAGAAAAGCTGGAAACCATATCCGGATTGTCGGCTACTGATGCTAAAGAACGTTTAGTAGAGTCTCTAAAAGAAGAAGCCAAAACACAAGCTGCATCTTTTATTAATGATATTATGGACGATGCCAAATTGACCGCAAATAAAGAAGCCAAGAGAATCGTTATAC
This sequence comes from Bacteroidaceae bacterium, assembly GCA_036655555.1. Taxonomy (GTDB): domain Bacteria; phylum Bacteroidota; class Bacteroidia; order Bacteroidales; family Bacteroidaceae; genus Bacteroides. The sequence continues at coordinate 5,989 of JAVVPX010000077.1, forward strand.
AATCTATCCAAAGAGTAGCAACGGAAACGGCTATCGAAAATTCAGTGACGGTCTTCCATATAGAATCGGATGAAATAAAAGGACGTATCATTGGTCGTGAAGGACGTAATATTCGTGCATTGGAAGCAGCTACCGGAGTGGAAATTGTTGTGGACGATACTCCCGAAGCTATTGTACTTTCAGCATTCGATCCGGTACGTCGTGAAATAGCTCGTCTTGCTCTTCACCAATTAGTAACAGATGGACGTATTCATCCTGCCCGTATTGAGGAAATTGTGGCTAAGGTGCGCAAACAAGTGGAAGAAGAAATTATAGAAACAGGAAAGAGAACGACTATAGATTTAGGTATTCATGGACTACATCCGGAACTTATCCGAATTATAGGTAAGATGAAATATCGTTCTTCGTACGGACAAAACTTATTGCAACATGCTCGTGAAACGGCTAACTTATGTGCTGTGATGGCTTCAGAATTAGGACTAAATCCTAAGAAAGCTAAACGTGCCGGATTGCTTCATGATATTGGTAAGGTGCCGGATGAAGAACCTGAATTGCCGCACGCAATCTTAGGAATGAAAATGGCAGAGAAGTTCAAAGAAAATCCGGAAATATGTAATGCTATTGGCGCTCACCATGATGAAGTAGAAATGACTAGCCTTTTAGCTCCTATTGTGCAAGTCTGCGATGCTATATCCGGTGCTCGTCCGGGAGCTCGCCGTGAAATTGTGGAAGCATATATCAAACGTTTGAACGACCTTGAGAAGTTGGCAATGTCTTATCCCGGCGTAACCAAAACTTATGCTATTCAAGCAGGACGCGAATTACGTGTTATTGTTGGGGCTGACAAAATTGATGATAAGGAAACAGAAAACTTGTCGAACGAAATAGCTAAGAAGATTCAAGATGAGATGACTTATCCGGGGCAAGTGAAGATTACTGTTATTCGCGAAACACGTGCAGTGAGTTTCGCCAAATAAGATTTAATAAAGAACTAGTCAAAAAGGGGCAGACCTCGGTCTGCCCCTTTTTGACTAAAATAAGAACTTATGCAGGAATAAAGGGTGCACATTATATTCTTTTCCTCAAAATATCTTTTGGCTAAATTTCTTGAAAAGTGGCGGAATAATAGGGAAGACTTTTGAAATAATACTGTTCGTTTTTTAAATAATAGGGAAGACTTTTTGGAACTTGAATAAATTATAAACTAGGGATATTTCTATCACATTTATTATCACCTCCCATAGTTTAAAAATGAATTTTATCTGCCATCTGCAACATATAGCTTGTAAGTAACTATCGAATAGATATTTAAGTCTGTTGCAGATACTGTTGCAGATGTGTTGCAGATAAGTGTCTGCAACACTATAAAACATTGAAAATATTGTATGTTACAATCGACGTATATATGATTTTATCATATTATCAGCATAAGTAGATGTTATAATATAACGGACATTAGGTCTAAAATAGTACTGAATTATAAACCACTTTTCGCGACTAAAAAGAGTTGTTTTTGATACTAAAATGATTAAAACATTCAATTTTAACAATAATAAATACGCATTTTAGCCTAAATAGAGATAAAAAGTATCTATATCTCGGTTCTTTTGCTCAACTTTTGTCGTTTCAAAATTTTCTTTGCTCCATATTGAGCGCATCGCTTTTCTAAATAATTGTTTGCCAATATTTTAATTTTATAATGTTAAAAGGGTAAATCGTAACCAATATTATCCGCCTCGCTAACAATATGATGATTGATATTATTCATTATGGCAATATCCTTAATTTTCTGACTATATAAAGAAAAAGTTGCTATATTCTCTATCTCTTGTTTACGTGCTTGCCCAATATTTAAATAATTAAGTTCTTTATCAATGCCTAAGAATCTGCGTCCTAACAGATTTGCCGCAATTCCTGTCGTACAACTTCCTGAAAAAGGGTCTAAAATCCAAGCATTTTGTTTGGTAGAAGACATAATTATTCGACTCAAGAGAGATAGAGGCTTTTGAGTGGGATGCTTTCCGCATGACTTTTCCCAAGGTGCAATAGCCGAGAGTTCCCATACATCTTTCATTTGTTTGCCACCATTAATTAGTTTCATTAATTCATAATTGAAGTAATGCGGAGCTTTCTGTGATTTACGAGCCCAAATAATAAATTCGGTGGAATAAGTAAAATATTTACAAGATATGTTTGGTGGTGGATTATTTTTTGCCCATGTTATCACATTTAATATTTTGAAACCTAATTCAGATAATTGATTAGCAACAGAAAATATATTATGATATGTTCCACTTACCCAAATTGTACCATTTTCTTTGAGCTTTTCTCTACACAAAGATAACCATTCTTTATTGAATGAGTTGATATATTCCGATGTCCCTCCTTTATCCCAATCACCTTTATCGACGCAAACAACCTTCCCACTTTGAATGCTTATGCCTCCATTAGATAAAAAATAAGGAGGATCGGCAAATATCATGTCAAACTTAAACTGAAATTGTTGTAAAAGTTCAAAGCTGTCACCGTGTAAAAGGGTGAATAATTTATCATGTGAACGATAAAGAGGGACTATCATATTTCCGTTTTTATCTTTTCAATGAATTTGTTTATAGTAGTCAAATTATAGATGCTTGGAATGAAAGTAAAAGCTTCTTCTAACTTATTTCGTGCCGATTTCCATCCAAAACCATCGGTAATCCAAACAAATTCGTAATTAGGGAACATATTAATTTTAGGTGCTAATTCGGAATACGACCTTGCTACTTCATTCAATTTCGACCCACCGCCACTATAAAAGTTAACTTCAATCAAATATGTTTTAGATTTAGTTTCAATAGCAAAGTCGAACCTTTTCAAATCTTCTCCTAGGCATTTCATTTCTTCAAATTCTGTTGAATAAACCTCCTGACGGAAAGGGATTTTTTGAGTGCTCAATAGATTGGCTATTCGATTTTCCATTATATGTCCACTTCTGTTTTTACGAGCATTTGTATCAAGTCCTGTTTCAACGCCAAACACATAATCAACAAGATTTGTTATTTGCTTATTTTGAAATACTTTCTTTAGTCCCGTACCTTCTATGTATTCAAGTACGCCCTTAGGAGTTTTAAAGAAATTTTCTACTAAATAGATATTTCCATCTTTACCTAGAACTCTCTTTTTATCTGATGTTCGAATAGCTACAAGAATATCTAATACGCTAAATACCTTAGGATTTTCAGACCATAAACTTTGTATTGCAGTATCCATGTCTTCTTTTCCAATCAAATAATTTAGTTGGTTTAACTTTATAGATATAGCTTCAACATTCAATGCTATCTTCTCAAAATTAGAGAAAAAGTCTAACGTGGCATTTGTCTCAATAAGTAGAGACATAAATTCATTAAACTGTTCTTTTGTATGCGCTTTTTTCATAGTCATTTATGTTAAAGTCAAAGTGAAGTTGTTCGCTTTTATCTTCACTTGTATGCTGCGTATCTTTATAATTCCTAATGAGTAATTCTGTTAGTTTTCCTCGCTTTTCGGGATTAGCATTCACAGAGCGAGAGGCATAAACACGTTCTATGATATAATCTTTGTATAGTTCATCAAAAAATACATCTTCCGAATTACGTCCTCTACAATCGGAATTACTTAGCATCATCAAGCATTGCTTAGATGTTAATTTGTCAAAGAACTTCTTTAATCGAATTTGCTCACTGTCATTAAAGCTTTCTTTTGCATAAGAATTAAAGCTAGATGTTGCGTCTAAAGGTCGGTAAGGAGGGTCAAAATAAACAAATGTATTATCTGTTACATATTGTTCGATTTGCTCAAAATCTCCGTTCATTATTTCTACTTTCTGGAGCAATTTGCTGTCAGCATAAATCGTGTTAACATCGCATAGAAGCGGATTCTTGTATTTTCCTGAAGGAACATTGAACTTTCCTTTTGAGTTTACACGATACAATCCATTAAAGCAAGTCCTATTTAAAAAAATAAAAAGCATTGTGTTTTCTATATCAGATAGGCATTCTTCATTAAACCGCTTGCGTATATATAAGTAAAATTCTTTTCGCTTATCATCTTCAGATATACTCAAATACTCTTTTTGTATTTCCGATAAAGCTTGAATAAGAGCTTCTGGAGTGTCTCTTACTACACTATATGCTTTTACTAGATTTGGATTAACATCGTTAATAATAGCTTTTTTGATATTAGGAAATCGTTGAAGCATATAGAAAAACATAGCACCTCCACCAACGAAAGGTTCTATGTATGTGACGTCTTTTATCTTTGAAAAATTGCATGGAAGCAAAGTTTCAAATGTTGATATAAGTTGTCCTTTACCACCTACCCATTTTATAAACGGCTTTGCTATATGCTGTTTCATCTTTTATTTAAACCCAATAATGTGGCGGACTTCCTGCAATGTTTTGGAAGCACTATCTCTTGCTTTGTCCGCACCTTCACGAGCTATCTTATCCAAATAATCGGTGTTGGCTGAGTATTCTACAATGCGTTCACGAATAGGATGGGTAAAAGCTACAATATCGGTAGCTAACTGTTTCTTTAAGTCTCCGTAACGGATGGAACAATCATTCCACTTTTCATCAAAATAGTTGTAAGTATCTTTGGTAGACACAATATCTAAGAAGGTGAAAAGGTTTTGAATCACTTCCGGTTTCTCGCTGTTAGGTTCGGTGGGTCCTCCATCGGTGACAGCTTTCATCACTTTCTTTTGAATCGTTTTGTCGTCGTCTATCAAATAGATGCAGTTGCCTTCCGACTTGCCCATCTTGCCCGAACCGTCTAGTCCCGGTATCTTAATAGCTTTTTCCGAAAGAGCAAAAGAAGCAGGTTCAGGGAATAAGTCGGTGTTATAAAGCGTATTGAAACGACGGGCAAACTTACGAGCCATTTCCATGTTTTGTTCTTGGTCTTTGCCTACGGGAACTTTGTTCGCACGGTGAATAATAATGTCGGCAGCCATTAAAGTAGGGTAGGTAAGTAGCCCGGCATTTACGTTGTCCGGTTGCTTACGTGCTTTGTCTTTGAAAGAAGTGACACGTTCCAACTCTCCTAAGTAAGCATTCATATTGAGATATAGATAAAGTTCCAATACCTCTTTAACATCACTTTGAATGTATATTGGTGCTTTCGCCGGATCAATACCGCAAGCTAAGTATTCGGCTAATATGGTGCGTGCGCTCTTTTGAATATCGCCCGGTTTAGGATGAGTTGTCAGGGAATGCCAATCGGCGATGAAAAAGTAACAATTATATTCATCTTGCATCTGCAAGAAACTCTTTACTGCTCCAAAATAATTACCTAAGTGGAGGTTACCTGTCGGGCGAATCCCGCTAACAACTGTTTCCATAATTCTATAATCTTATATTTAATTCTTTGCAAATGTACATACAATTATTGTACTTTTCAAAATCTCCAAGCTAATATCCGGCTGACCTTGACTCCTTGCTTCATGTTAATCGTTTTATATTCGGCTGCTTTTACCGACTTTAACTTTGCATATAGTGTACTTAGGTTTTTCTCTTTTGATACATACGAGGTAAACCATCCGCAATTTTTGCTAAACTCTTGGCTTTCGGTAATCATCTCAAGCAAAAAACTTAATTCGCCACCCTCGCAGCAAAGTTCTTTTACATTACCACCAAAGTTTAGTTGCG
>JAVVPX010000078.1:0-11354 GCA_036655555.1 Bacteroidaceae bacterium
ACTACAATTGGTAATAGTGCTTTTAATGGTTGTAGCGGATTAACCTCTATTACTATTCCTAATAGTGTGACTACAATTGGTAATTGGGCTTTTTTCGATTGTAGCGGATTAACGGCTATTACTATTGGTAATAGTGTGACTACAATTGGTAATAGTGCTTTTAACGGTTGTAGCAGATTAATGGCTATTACTATTCCCAATAGTGTGACTACAATTGGAGATTGGGCTTTTTCCGGTTGTACGGGATTAACCTCTATTACTATTCCTAATAGTGTGACTACAATTGGTAATAATGCTTTTGATACTTGTAGCGGATTAACCTCTATTACCATCCCTAATAGTGTGACTACAATTGGTGAGGGTGTTTTTTCCCATTGTATAGGACTTCAAGAAATAAAGGTTTATATCGAAGAACCTATTAATATAATTGATAATGTCTTTGGATTTGTAGATTATAGCACGTGTAAATTATATGTTCCCCAAGGGTCTATTGATAAGTATAAAAATGCTGCTGTATGGAATAAGTTTTCAACTATATTAGCATTAACTGATGGCTCTGCCATAGAAGGAGTTGACGAAGACAAACTAAACGTTTATTCGGTAGACGGCAAAGTAGTGATAAAGAATCTTCGTGAGGGAGAGGCTATCTCTATTTGCAACACAACAGGACAAAACGTTTACCAAGGCAATGAAACAGAAGTTCCATTGAACAAAGGAATCTATTTTGTAAAAGTAGGAACTATCGTCTCTAAAGTGATGGTACAGTAGTTTTACGAAAAAACAAGCATTAGATAAGGCAGCATTGATTACTCTTTGCTGCCTTAACTTTTCCATTTCCATGGATAAGTAGCAAAATAATAACCCTATTTTTGTAGTGAATAAAAGATGTTGAACCCTATTACAACGGTTTGGACGTTGGCGTAAACTAAGGCTACAAAATAAAAAAACGCCCAGAGGTGGAAGCCCTCCAAACGTCTTAATGATAAGTCTTCCGACTTGGTAGCGGGACCCGGGATTGAACCGGGGACCTCATGATTATGAATCATGCGCTCTAACCAGCTGAGCTATCCCGCCATTTTGTTAATGCGGGTGCAAAGATAAAACTTTCTTTGAAATCTCCAAAACTATTTCATATAAATGTACGCTTATGAGCTTATTTTTAGACAGAAGGATGCTTTTATCTCTCGAAACATTGTGATACCCACATTAATTAATAACTTTGCACATTCAAACTATATTTAGCAAGGATTATTTATGAGTCCATTGAACTTTACTCACATTTTGACACAGGCAGTCGATGAACTTTCGGAAAGTGAATCATATAAAGGACTGTTTCACCAACAAAGAGATGGCGAGCCTTTGCCTTCTGCTAAGATATTGTACGAGATAATAGAACTGACACGTTCCATACTTTTCCCCGGCTATTTTGGCAATTCTACAGTAAATAGTCGTACTATCAAATATCATATCGGAGTAAATACCGAAAAACTGTTTGGCTTGCTCACTAAGCAAGTGCTTGCGGGACTTTGTTTTGGTAATGGAGAAGAATGCAGAGAATGCACCGAATCTTATAGAGAAGAGGCTGCCGACTTGAGCGCAAAGTTTATCAGTCGCCTACCTGCTATGAGACGTTTGTTGGCCACTGACGTAGAAGCTGCTTACAATGGAGACCCTGCCGCAGAAAGCTTTGGCGAAGTAATCAGTTGTTATCCTGCTATCAAAACAATTACTAATTATCGCATAGCGCACGAACTTTTGGAGTTGGGTGTGCCTTTAATTCCCAGAATCATTACCGAGATGGCGCATTCCGAGACAGGGATAGACATTCATCCTGCTGCACAGATTGGCAGTCATTTCACTATCGACCATGGTACCGGAGTGGTGATAGGAGCAACAAGCATTATTGGCAATAACGTAAAACTGTATCAGGGAGTGACATTGGGCGCAAAGAGTTTCCCATTGGACGAAGACGGCAAGCCCATCAAAGGAATTCCCCGCCATCCTATCCTCGAAGACGACGTGATTGTCTATTCCAACGCAACTATATTAGGCCGAATAACGATTGGTAGAGGAGCTACGGTGGGCGGAAATATTTGGGTAACGGAGAATGTAGCACCCGGCGCACGCATCGTGCAAACAAAAGCAAAGAAATAAGAACAATATATTAATAAAGACAACGTGGACAACGAACAATTTGAGCTCATAGCAAAAACCTTTCAAGGCTTGGAAGAGGTATTAGCAGAAGAACTAACTAATCTTGGTGCTAACGATATAGAGATAGGGCGACGCATGGTTTCCTTTAGTGGCAATAAAGAAATGATGTATAAGGCAAACTTTAATTTGCGCACTGCTATTCGTATTTTGAAGCCTATCAAACATTTCCAAGCTAAGGATGCCGATGAGGTATATGAGCAAATCAAAGCTATTCATTGGGAAGATTATTTAGATTTAGATAATACTTTTGCTGTCGACGCAGTGGTGTTTTCCGATGAATTTCGTCACTCTAAGTTTGTTGCCTACAAGGTAAAAGATGCTATTGTGGATTATTTCAAAGAGAAGACAGGCAAAAGACCGTCGGTGCGTATCAATAATCCGGATGTAGCATTGAACATTCACATTGCCCAAAACAGATGTACGTTGTCGTTAGATAGTTCAGGCGAATCTCTTCACCGTCGCGGTTATCGTCAAGAAGCCGTAGAAGCTCCTTTGAACGAAGTCTTGGCTGCCGGAATGGTATTAATGACCGGTTGGCATGGAGAATGCGATTTAATAGATCCAATGTGCGGTTCGGGAACTATTCCTATCGAGGCGGCTTTGATTGCTCGCAACATTGCTCCGGGAGTATTTCGTAAACAATTCGCTTTCGAAACATGGAAAGATTTTGATCAAGAGATGTTCGATGCCATCTATAACGATGACTCGCAAGAACGTGAGTTCACACATAAAATATACGGATACGACAATTCTCCTCAAGCTAACGAGATAGCTACTCATAATGTGAAAGCCGCAGGAGTTTCAAAAGATATTATCCTTAAGATACAACCTTTTCAGCAATTCGAAACTCCTAAGGAGAAAGCAATGTTGATAACTAATCCTCCTTACGGTGAACGTATCTCTACTCGCGACCTATTAGGTTTATATCAAATGATTGGCGAACGCTTAAAACATGCTTTCACCAACCAAGATGCGTGGATACTTAGTTATCGTGAAGAATGTTTCGAACAGATTGCGCTGAAACCTTCTCGTCGGATTCCTTTGTTCAACGGCTCTTTGGAATGTGAGTTCCGTAAATATCAGATATTCGGAGGAAAGTATAAGGAATACAAAAAGAACGAAGCAGAAAGTTTATAATGAATAGCATCAAACAATTAGTTGCAGTTCTTTTGCTACTATTGTCGGTGACGGTTATGGCACAAGAGAAGCGTACGCTAACACTAGAAGACCTTCTTCCCGGTGGGGAGACGTCCCATAATTTCCGGTCGGATAATATTCCCGGATTAGTGTGGTGGGGAGATAAATGTATCAAACCGGACGTAGAAAAACTTATTTCTATTGGAGTAAAAGAGGGTAAGGAAACCATACTTACTACTTTGAAAGAAATAAATAAGTCGTTGAAATCAGATACTTTACGGCATTTCTATAACGTGACCTTTCCGTGGAAAAATTCTCAAGAGATATTATTGAAGTTCACCGATAAGTATATCGTTTATAATCTTTCGGCAAAAACTATTTCTCAAGAGATTGATTTCAATGCTAAAGCAAGCAACTTAGACTTTTGTCCGCAGCAAAAAACAATTGCCTACACTTTAGATAATAATCTTTGCGTTGCTACTTCCAAAGGAGAAACCATAGTTACTAACGAACCTAAAGGGATTGTATGCGGACAGGCGGTTCATCGTAGCGAGTTTGGCATCAGCAAGGGAACCTTTTGGAGTCCGAATGGGAAATATCTTGCTTTCTATCGTATGGACGAAAGTATGGTGACGGACTATCCCTTGGTAGACATTTCCGAAAGAATAGCTACACTCGATAATATTAAATATCCGATGGCAGGCATGACTAGTCATCAAGTAAAGGTGGGCGTTTATCAACCGACAACCGGTACTACAATTTACTTGAAGGCAGGAGACCCTACCAACAGGTATTTTACGAACTTAGCTTGGAGTCCCGATGAAACGAAGATATACTTAATAGAACTTAACCGTGACCAAAATCAGGCTCAACTAGTGCGCTACAATGCGCAGAGTGGAGAAAAAGAAGCGGTGATTCTCGAAGAAATTCATCCTAAGTATGTGGAACCGCAACAACCGATTCTTTTCTTAAAGGGGAATGAGCAACAGTTTATTTATCAAAGTCAGAAAGACGGATTCAATCATCTATACCTATACAACGTAGAAGGGAAACTGATAAAACAACTTACTTCCGGCAATTGGTTGGTAAAAGAAGTTTTAGGTTTTGATGAGCAGGGTAAGAACTTATTCTTTACTTCCACCGAACAAGGTCCGATGGAACAGCAACTCTATAAGCTGAACTTAAAAAGTGGAAAACGTAGCTTGATAACTAAAGAACAAGGAATGCACTATCCTTTGGTGAGTGAGTCGGGACGATATGCAATGGATAATTATTCTTCCGCAGAGCTACCTCGAATTATTAATCTGATAGACATCAATAAAGGAACAATCACCAATTTGTTGACGGCAAAGAATCCTTACGAGGGTTACGCTATGCCAATAATAGAAACCGGAAGCATCAAAGCTGCCGATGGAGTGACCGATTTATATTACCGTATCATGAAGCCTGCCGACTTCGACGCAAAGAAGAAGTATCCCGCTGTGGTATATGTATATGGTGGTCCGCACGCACAGATGATTCATAACAATTACTTGTGGGATGCTCGCGGATGGGATATTTATATGGCTCAACGAGAATATATTATGTTTACGCTCGATAATAGAGGAAGCGAAAGTCGAGGAATGGAGTTCGAAAATGTTACTTTTCGTCGTTTAGGCATTGAAGAAGGCAAAGACCAAGTAAAGGGCGTAGAATATCTGCAAAGCTTACCTTACGTAGACAATAACCGAATAGGCGTACATGGTTGGAGTTTTGGTGGGCACATGACAATAGCTCTTATGCTACGTTACCCGGCTCTTTTCAAAGTAGGAGTAGCGGGCGGTCCGGTGATAGATTGGAGTTACTACGAAGTGATGTATGGCGAACGATATATGGATACTCCCCAAACTAATGCGAAAGGTTACGAGGAAACAAACCTAAAGAATTTGGCAACTAACCTGAAAGGACATCTGCTGATTATCCACGACGACAACGACCATACTTGCGTTCTTCAACATTCTCTTTCGTTTATGAAAGCCTGTGTAGAAGCTCGTACTTACCCCGACTTATTTATTTATCCGGGACACGATCATAATGTGATAGGGCGAGACCGTGTTCATTTGCACGAGAAGATTACTCGCTACTTCGATGACTATTTAAAATAAACATATAAACTATTGACAGCATCATGAGATTACTACTTTTAGGCTCCGGCGGACGTGAACATGCAATGGCATGGAAGATTGCTCAAAGTCCAAAGATTGAGAAATTATATATTGCACCCGGTAATGCAGGTACGGTGAACGTGGGCGAGAATGTAAACATCAAAGCGGATGACTTTACCGCTATTCGCAATTTTGTGCTGAACAAACAGATTGATATGGTGGTGGTAGGTCCCGAAGACCCATTGGTAAAGGGTATTTATGACTATTTTAAGAATGATGCCGAACTAAGTAATATTCCTGTTATCGGACCATCGAAGTTGGGGGCTACTTTGGAAGGAAGCAAGGAATTTGCAAAAGCATTCATGTTGCGACATAACATTCCCACTGCCGGATATAAAAGTATTTCGGCTTCAAACTTGCAAGAGGGACTTGATTTCCTTGCAACTCTTCAAGCTCCCTATGTGTTGAAGGCGGACGGACTATGTGCCGGCAAAGGAGTATTAATACTTCCAACCTTGGCTGAGGCTGAAAAAGAATTGAAAGAGATGCTAAGCGGAATGTTTGGCGATGCTTCGGCAACGGTAGTTATCGAAGAATTCTTAAGCGGCATAGAATGTTCTGTATTTGTATTGTCCGATGGAAAGAACTATAAAATACTTCCTGTGGCAAAAGATTATAAACGTATTGGTGAAGGCGATACAGGATTGAATACAGGTGGCATGGGCTCTGTTTCTCCGGTTCCGTTTGCTGACAAGGTTTGGATGAATAAAGTGAACGAGCGCATCATCCGTCCTACTGTAGAGGGTTTAGCTGCAGAAGGCATCGAATATAAAGGCTTTATCTTTCTTGGATTGATAAATGTGGAAGGAGAGCCGATGGTGATAGAATATAATGTGCGCATGGGCGACCCTGAAACCGAAAGCGTGATGTTACGCATAAAATCCGATTTAGTGGAACTCTTCGAAGGAGTAGCCGAAGGTAATTTAGATACCAAAACATTAGAAATCGATTCGCGTTCAGCGGTCAGTGTTATGTTAGTGTCGGGTGGCTATCCCGAGCATTACGATAAAGGTTATCCTATTAGCGGGCTTGATGAGGCTACAGATAGCATCATTTTTCATGCCGGTACTATAGAAAAAGAAGGACAAGTGGTCACAAATGGAGGAAGAGTAATAGCTGTTAGCTCCTATGGAGACAATAAAGAAGAAGCACTTGCCGCTTCGTTTGCTACAGCTAAACAGATTAATTTCTGCAAAAAGTATTGTCGTACTGATATTGGTAAAGATTTATAGACATAGAAAGGAATAGTCTGTTTTGATAAAAAAAAGTATTCGAAATACGATTGCTACCGGTAAGATTACCTTGCCTGCTGCAATTTTTCTATCCGCTCTTATGTGGATAGTGACTTATTTTGTAGACAGTGAACCAACTGTTCAGACTACTTATCCGCTTGCTCAATTGCTAGAACCAACTTTTTTGTCTCGGCAGATAGTTACCATCATGAATTTGCTGCTTTGTGGAGTTGTAGGATATACACTCATTGAATTAAATAATGTATATACTGTTATTCGCAAGCGAACAATGTTGCACTGTTCTATTTACGTTTTATTAGTAAGTATATGCCCATTTCTTCATAATTCTCCTGCCGGTAGTCTTATTAGTTTATGCGTATGTTTGTCTATCTTTATGCTATTTAAGTCATATCAAAAGAATGAACCGGTAGGATATATCTTCCATTCTCTACTTTTCTTGAGTTTGGGTAGTATTTGGTTCCCCATATTACTTTTCTTTGTTCCGTTATATTTATTAAGTGCTTTTAGCTTTCAAGCTCTCACGCTGCGTTCTTTCTTTGCCGGACTTATAGGATTGTTCGTTCCTTATTTGGGATTGTTGAGTTATGCTTTCTTGAGCGATAAAATTGATTTATTTTATGCGCCTTGTCGCAATCTTATCAATATTGTGCCACTTGATTATAGTTTGCTTACAGCTTCCGAGTATGTTTCTATCATAGTAGTGACTTTCCTAATGCTTGTGAGTGCAATTCACTATCTAGTTACAAGTAATCGCGAGAAGCTGCAAACTCGCTCCTATCTTAATTTTATTATATCTCTAGAAATAGTTATAATTATTCTTGGCGTTGTGCAGCCTCAACATTTTGTTACGTTGTTTCAACTATTCCTTGTGGGTGGAAGTTTTTTGATAGCCCATCTGTTTTGTTTGAGCGGTAGCCGATTATCAAACATCTTCTTTCTCTTCTCATTAGTTCTCATCACTCTTTTAGCTCTCTATAATTTATGGATGTGTTTGTAGATGTCGTTGTACAATATCTTATTGATTGGGGCTATTGGGGGCTGTTTCTTTCTGCTTTGTTAGCAGGAAGTATTGTACCTTTTAGTTCTGAATTGGTCATGATTGCTTTAGTACAAATGGGGCTTAGCCCGATAACTTGTGTGCTTGCCGCAACCGCAGGAAATACACTTGGAGGCATGACTTGCTATTGGATGGGCAAACTTGGACGGATAGAATGGATAGAAAAGTATTTTAAAGTTAAGGCAGAGAAGATAGATCGTATGCGCGTCTTTCTTCATGGAAAGGGGGCATTAATGGGCTTCTTTGCATTCCTCCCTTTTGTGGGCGAAGTAATTGCTATTGCTTTAGGTTTTATGCGAAGTAATGTTTGGATTACCTTTATCTCCATGTTTATAGGTAAGCTTCTTCGCTATATCTTGATGCTTCTTGGATTGCAGGGAATTATATCGTTGTTCTAAGAAGTCATTTATCGGGGCGCAAGAAAGCTCTTACCACAAAATAAGCATGGTGAGCAATAGTACTTATCCATCCGTAATGCTTCACCATGATATTGAAACGTTCGTAAAGAGAAGCTTTTCGGTTTTTAGTTGTCATTCCCTCTTCGAGATAATCAACAAGAGTGAGGTGGGTGTGGTGCAATATTTGTGACTTCTTCATCATGCGAATACACCAATCAAAGTCCGATGAAAAACGATATTTTAGGTTGTAAGGTTCCACTAATGTGTGGCGGACAAAGAATGCTTGATGACATACCAACATTCCTTGCTTGAAACTTTTCCAACTTAGATGTTCGGGAGGAGTAAGTCGGCGCATACGTAAGAAGTGCCCTTCTTGGTCTACCAATGCCGTCTCACCATATATAATGTCCGGTAGTTCAGTCCCTAAAAGCGAATGCACCATAAGTTGCAGCGTGTCGTCTTCGTGCAAACTGTCTCCTGCATTCAAGAAGCAAATATAATCTCCCGTAGCATGATTGATTCCCTTATTCATTGCGTCATACAATCCCTTGTCCGGTTCACTGATAAGAGTGTTTATTCTATCTTTATATTTTTTTATTATAGCCAAAGTCTTATCCGTTGAAGCTCCATCTACAATGATGTACTCAATATTTTTATACGTTTGAGTAACAATGCTCTGAATGGTATCTTCTATCACCTTTTCGGCATTGTAAGTCACTGTAATAATAGAGAATCGCGGATTAAGATGGTTATGCATTGCTTCCGGTTATTTTGTTATACATATCAATATATCTTTTTGCTATGATACTTTCGGAATAGTTAGCTACCACTTTTCGGTAAGCAGCTTCCGAAAGATTGTGATATTCTGATTCTGTCAGTGCCCATCGAATGCCGTTAGCAAAGTCTTCTGCCGATTTATATTGAGCTACATAACCGTTGTGCAAATGGTCTATCATTTCAGGAATACCTCCCACATTAAAGCCAATGCAAGGAATTCCGCAAGCCATAGCTTCCATAATTGTATTTGGCAAATTTTCTTCGAGTGAAGGAGTAACGTACAAATCCACGGCATTGTAGATGTCTACTAACTTTTTCTCATCGCTCACAAAATCTTGCGCATACACAGTGAAAGGGAGTATAGATTCTAACTGTTTCGACTGATTACCGAAAGCCACTACTGCTATCTTCTCTTTCATTTCGGGGTACTTCTCAACTAAAATTTGGCAAGCTTCTACCAAATAATCAATACCTTTTCGCTTGTCTGTAATCTTCACCGAACCAAATAATAATAACTTCTTATCTTGTGGAAATCTACATTTATCCCGTGCCTCAACCTTGTCTCTAGGTTTAAACAAATTCACGTTAATAGTGTTCGGGATATTGGTTACGGACTGTCTTTTGAACAGGGCACTCGACTTTGCTAAACCTTCTAGCCATTGGCTACAAGTTACAAAGTTGATGTTTGCTTGCTCATAAATTTTGTTTTTCTTTTTGAAGATGCGGTACGATAAGTCCTTCTTGCTACCTCCTCCGTAAATAAATGGGCAGTTATGACATCCTTTTTTGTAGTTTTCGCATTGTCCTGCATGATGACAGATACCGGTACACGGCCACATATCGTGCATTGTCCACACAATAGGTTTACCCGAAGCAACAATTTTTTTTATATTCTTGAGCGAAAGCATTCCTTGATTAATCCAATGTAAATGGATGACATCCGCTTGCTGAAACTCCGGCAGAGCGGTAATATCTGTTCCTGTATTTGCGATATCCACCGAGAAAAGATTATTTTTCTTAAAGTGGTTTGCCTTCCAAATGACTAACCTCTCCCAAATAAAGTTCCAAATATGTTTTCTTGTACGCCTAAGTTCCACTACACTTATTTGGTCGGTTTGTTTGTCTCGAACAAGCATCTTAGCCTTAATGCCATTGTTTTTTAAAGCTTCCATCAACCTGCTCGTGGCAACGGCAGCTCCTCCTATTCTTTCGGATGTATTTATTAGTAGTACTCTCATTATTGAAATGTTTTAGCAAAAGTAATGGTTTTGGACGATAAATAATACTCAAATTGTTTTTTTGTGCGCTTTATGCTCCAAAGTCCCCCTTCAATGTTCGCTTAATTCTGCGAATTGCTTTTGCCATGAAACAATTGGTGCGATGATAATATCTTTGCATAGCACGGCGAGCAATTAAGTTTTCAGTCATAGTTTCCGCTTTTTCCACCGAGAGTTGTTCCAACCAAAGATTAGAAGCATACAAAGAGCCACCTCCACAGTTAGTGCCACTTCCATCGAAGCCATCGTTTTGAACTAATGACTTTCCGGTGTTGAGCGACAATACACCGTGTAAGAATAGGCTGGCATTCCATCGTATTGCCCAAGAATTATTCTTTCCGGCTATCTGTCGCTTTAGCATTCGAGTAAATCCATAGGTGCTGTTGAAGTCAAATGTTTTAGTAAGCCTTCTATCCTTTAACTCTTTAAGTAGCGCCTTCCCGTCCGGATTAAATAGTTTCCATGCTCTATTCCATGTGGCCCATCCCCAACTCCCTGTCCATTTAATAAGGAAAGTGTCGGGCAGAGTGTTATCTTGAGTAAAGTCGCAAGCTTGGATATGTCCTACGCGAGGCTCATCTTTATACATTTCCAAAGCATCGTTCATGAATTTCAAGAAATAAGGAGCCACCACTAAATCATCTTCTAGCACAATCACTCTTTCAAAGCGGTTGACAATAGTAGTTACTCCATCAATAACATTTCTGGCTAATCCCCAATTTTCTTTTCGCTCCACGATGTTTACTTGTGCAAAGCCTTTTATTGAATGAATATATGTTCTTACTTGTTCCACTGCTTCTTGTATACTTGCATCTTTTGGAGCATCGGAATAAATAAAGAGTTCACTTTTTGCCGCCTCTGAGTTTTGTAACAGAGAAGTAATGATTCGTCGGGTATGTTCCGGACGATTATAGGTGAATAGTATGATGGGGGAATAAGTCATGACTTTATATAATTATCTTCTTTGTGAATAGTTCTTTTTCGTACTTTGATAACTTCAAATGTATGTGTAATCAATCTAAAAGTGATGTCTAAGT
>JAVVPX010000079.1:0-5595 GCA_036655555.1 Bacteroidaceae bacterium
AAATTTTAAAAATAAACATTATGACAAAAGAAGAAGCGGTTGAATTACTAAAAGGCAGAAAAGTTTACGTAAACGGCAAGAGTAAGGAGATTCAAGAGAAATTATTTGAATTAGGGTTCTTATGGGACGATGGAGACGATAAGGTTTGTTGTGTTTATAAACCGTTTTTATATATCAGCACATATATGCGTATTACTTACAGTGATGATATGAAATATTTTAAATGCAACCAACTTAAAGAGATTTCCGCTGATGAAATACTTTCCATAAAGCTAGAACACGAATTTAAAGACGGTGACATAGTTGTAAGCGGTTGTAGTTTTGGTGGAGAAAGCTATAGCTGGGTTGCGATTATAGGACTATATACTCCGAATAATTACGTTCATCACGCACTGCTATGTTTACGTGGAGACGAAGATTGTTGTACTCATGTGAAATATAACGAAAGTGCAACTTCTCAAGAATATACACGGCTAGCAACAGATGAAGAAAAGAAAGTCTTATTTGACGCTTTAAAGAAAGACGGTAAACGTTGGGATGCTGAAAAGAAGAGCATTGAAAATATTGAACACGAATTTAAGCCATTTGAAAAGGTGCTAGTTAGAGATGAAGATAATAAAGTATGGCGAGCTAATTTGTTCTCTCAAAAAACAACAGATAAAGAATATCCATTTATCTGTATGTCGTGTCCGTACAGATATTGTATTCCTTATGATGGCAACGAAAATTTGTTAGGTACGAATAATCCGTGTAAAAATGAAAGATAAATGAATCCTATAAGCGAGGTATATAACATGGATTGCATGGAATACATGAAAAACATTCCTGATAAGTTCTTTGATTTAGCGGTTGTTGACGCTCCGTATGGTATAAACGCTCCTAATATGAATATGGGGTCGTTTAAAGGGATTGAAAGCACAGCTGAAAAATTAAGAAAAGGACGGTTAAATAAAGGAGCAGGAAAATTAAAAGACATTGCTCTTCAAACAATGCCTATTGCATGGGACAATGGAATACCATCTAAAGAATATTTTGATGAGTTATTTCGTGTAAGTAAAAACCAAATTATATGGGGAGGGAACTACTTCCCTCTTCCTCCATCTCGTTGTATTGTATGTTGGGATAAGATGCAACCGTGGGATAATTTTTCTCAAATAGAACTTGCTTGGACTTCTTTCGATTATCCTGCTAAGTTATTTAAGTACTCAACTACCGGATTTCGAAAAGGACAAAAGATAATTCATCCAACGCAAAAGCCAATCCCATTATACGCATATATATTTCGCCAATTTGCAAATGATGGCGATAAAATATTAGACACTCATTTAGGTAGCGGGAGTAGTCGAATAGCCGCCTATAAGATGGGATTTGACTTCTATGCAACAGAAATAGATAAAGAGTATTTTAATGCGCATGAAGAACGCTTTAAACTAGAATGCTTTGGAGAAATAAAAACAAGCAAAGGGATAATCACTCAAACATCATTATTCGAATGAAAGACAAACAAATAGCTTTCTTATACGCTATCTCGGCAATAGTAATAGCAGGTATATACTTTATTGCATTTTGTGTAATAGATAATTTAAAATTATAAAATGAATGTACTAAGCCTATTCGATGGAATGTCGTGCGGTCAGATAGCACTGAAAGAGCTTGGAATCATTCCACAGGTGTATTACGCATCCGAGATAGACAAGCACGCAATCAAACAAACCCAACTTAATTTTCCTAATACGGTTCAGATTGGAGATGTCACTAAATGGCGAGATTGGGATATAGATTGGAGTTCTATTGACTTGATGCTTGCCGGTTCTCCTTGCCAAGGTTTCAGCCTTGCGGGGAAACAATTAGCTTTTGACGACCCGCGAAGCAAATTGTTCTTTGTATTCATTGATGTACTGAACCATTGCAAGTTAAGTAATCCAAATGTGAAGTTCCTTCTTGAAAACGTGAATATGAAACAAGAATACATGAGAATTATTTCAGAGTATTGCGGAGTGTTCCCGGTCAATATCAATTCCAATTTGGTAAGCGCACAGAACCGTAACCGATGGTATTGGACGAATATACGTACCAAACAAGTAGGATTGTTTAAAGAAGTGTATTCTGATATTCCACAGCCAAAGGATAGAGGGATTACGCTAAGAGATATACTTGAAAGCGAAGTAGATGAGAAATATTATGCTACTTCAAAATGTTTGGAATACATAACAAAAGAGTTTAGACTTAAAAGAGGATATACTCAAATAGACTCGAAAAATAAATCATTATGCCTAATGGCTAGAAGCTATACAAATTTGACAGGCGATTATGTTTGTGTGGCCATGCGTGGACGTGAAGACGGACTACAACACTTTGAACCGCAACATACAGGAAAAACCAATTGTCTTACCAGCGTGCAGAAAGATAATATGATTCTTAAACATGATTACGACAAAGGAAATCGCATCCGTCGCCTTACTCCTACTGAATGCTCCCGTCTGCAAACTATCCCCGCATGGTACAAGTGGGGATGTTCAGATTCGGCTATCTACAAGATGCTCGGGAACGGGTGGACGGTAGAAGTAATAAAACATATTTTATCGTATTTGAAGTATTAACCAACTTGTATGAAATTACGACAGGTTCAAAAACAACATAATGAGTTTACAAAAAAAATAAAGTTTGACAAAGACAATTAAAAATAAAGGAATGAATAAGATACTAACAATTACATTGAATACCGATACTGATTCCATTATTACCAATTGGGGTGATGGTGTTACAGCTGAAGACGTGCTCGCAATGTGTGAAGTCGCATATGGAGAAGCCGAAATTGATATTGAAGGATTATACGAATAATTAAAAACAAACGATTATGGACAACAAGTTTTTCATGGTTTATGTGGAGGGGGAAAGTACCCCAACACTCAAACACACAAGTAAAGAGGGTGCAGAAAAAGAAGCTAAACGTTTATCTAACAAGTTGGGTAAAAAAGTATTTGTGCTGGGAACTGATTTGATGGTAATACCTGATGAAATCAACATCAAGGTTGATTCATACGAAGCTGCACTTGAATATCTTGGTCGTAAAGGATGCGTGTGTATTCAAGGAATAGCAAAAAAACACGAAAAGGCAATGGCGGCGATGCATAAGCTTATCACTATTGCAGAAGCATGGAACAAAGTAGATGAATTTGTACCTGATTATGGCAACACTAATCAATACAAATGGTTTCCTTGGTTCATATATTCCGATGATGCTGCGGGGTTCGTGCCTACGGATACTAAGGCTTCGGTTACGGCTGCGCCTGTCGGTTCTCGGCTTTGCTTTAAGACGGAAGAACGAGCAACCCAATTCGGGAAACAGTTTATTGACTTGTGGAATGACTTCTTACTATAAACGTGAATAAAATTCAAAGAATGAAACAGATAGCATTAACAATAGAACAAATGGAGCACTTGAAAAATTTGGGTGTAGATACAAGTAAAGCAAGCATGAAGTTTATTGACGTTTATCCAAGCTGTGATTATAGCGAAGATGAAATATGTGAGTTTATTCCTGTTGATTGTCGTTTTAACGCTAGTATATATAATGAGGGCGGTAAAACTTTCACTCTGCAAGACATATTAGAACTTCTTCCTAAGTTCATATTAAAAGACGGACTGAATTATGATTTGACAAGCGATATGCACAATAGAATAGCATACGAGATTGATTGGGACATTATTTCAGTCGGTGATATTAATGACTACTCACGGTTACACACAGAAATAGATGAGTATAATTTCTTAGATGTTTGTTACAGGATGCTTTGCTGGGTTGCTGAAAACGGATATTTAAATAAGGAGGAATAACCAATGATAGAACAACCCGAAGTCCAATTGAGCACATTAAATAGTGGCGATTGCTTCATGTTCAACGGTCAGCCATACATTGTAAAGAGAACCTTTTGGCAGAATTTAGGTATGCTAAAATTCAAAATATGGGTGTGTCGAATGAAGTTTGATAACTACGATTGGCATACAGTTGGAGATGTAACCGTTTATCGCATATCAAGAGGATTATTTGATTTTCTTGTACAAACTAAGAATAAGGAGGAATAACCAATGAATAATTTATCAACAAGTATAGCAACAACCCGAGAGCAGTCAGAAAGATTGCTCGCTATGGGGGTAAATCCTGAAACGGCTGATATGTATAGAGCATTTGACGGTAACCCGTATTTTATAACATATACATTAAAAGTAAAAGAAGATTGTTGCAAAATTAGAGAAGATGATGTTCCTGCATGGAGCTTATCACAGCTTATTAGTCTGATGCCTTCCTTAGTTACGCACGGAAAAAAAGGGAACAAACCATATCACCTAGAATTGATAAAGGATGAATCGGGTTATGTCATTACTTTCAAAAGATATGCTGCCGATTATTTGGTTGGAGTTCGTATCAAGGATGACCCTATAGAATGCTGCGTATCTATGATAGAATGGCTAATTAATAATAATCACTTTAATAAAGAGTATTTAAAATGAAAGCAGAAGATTTAATAGAATTAATAGAATTAATAGAAAGCCTACCCGATTCAGATAAACACATATATACAGATGAAGATGGAATAACTGTTACCTCTGAATGGCTTGTCGGTAACTTTGCGGGTGTAGGATTTGTGGCTAACACTAAAGAAGAAGCAGCTAAACAATTGATTGGCTATCTTGATAGACATATAACTCATGATTCAATGGTTGGTGATATTGTCCGAAAAAGTGGTTATCCCGATTTAAAGAGAATGAAAGAATATTGTTTAATGGAATTAGATAGAAATAGACAAACAAATGAAGATAAAAGGACTGACAAAATATGATTTCTTTATCGGAAACGGAGAAATCAAGGTAAAAAACCAAAACGGAAAATTCATTAAAAAATCGAAAGACGAGTACCACGAGCAAGGGAAGTTTAATCTCACGAACGATGTGGGCAAAAAAATAACTGTCAGTGAGATACGCCTTTCATTCTGTTTAAAGAACAATTGTAAAATTTCTGATTTAGGGACGAATAGGTTTTACGGAACTGTAGACAACCCAATGATAGGGAGGAGAGACGGATTCAAGAGGATACCCGAAAGCACAATTCCAGAGAAGTTAAGCAGAATAATGTTTTTAGAACAGAGCATCGAAATGCTTAAATACGCAATTGTGTCGGGTGACTATTCCAATATAATAAAATATTCTTGTTCTTTTAAGAGAAATTCGATTGCTTCCGTATCAAAGGTAGTTGGATGTAAGTTTTCCACGTTAGAGCCTTATTGGGATGAAGCGTTTGACCTTTTTATGAGCCAAATAATGAGCTTAAGATTTACAAGTTTGAAGCCTATATACAATCATATATGCACTTGTTTAAAAGTGACGTATGTCAGAAAAAGAGGGATAAAAGGTAATTATAGTATTAATTCAAACGCCATGTGGGAGTATAAACTTTTTAAAATAAATGGAAATGAAAATTGAAGACCTGCACATAGGTATGACAGTAGTAGAAGTTTCTCAGTCAAAGGAATCTATTCCAATGCAAGTAGTCGGAATATTTCAAGACGGAACCGTTTACCTTGACTTTGAAGGGAA
>JAVVPX010000079.1:5605-11277 GCA_036655555.1 Bacteroidaceae bacterium
GTTGAAGACTTAAAGCTAGTAGAATAATAATTAACAACCCCCTACCCGATTGATAACCAATGTTACTATTCGGGTAGGTTTAATTCAAAACAATATGAAAGAGCTAATACAAGCAGTAAAGCTAATGCGAGAGCTTCAAAAGAAGTATTTCCGCACAAGAGATAGAGAAATACTATCACAGTCTAAAGAGGCTGAAAAGAGAGTAGATGCTATTATTACAGAACTAACGAAAGAGAAAGGATTATTTGAATGAATAAGAAAAGAATATCAATTAGAATAGACGAAAGAACTTTGCTTATTATTTCTGAACTATCAAAAAAATACGAAGTTAATATATCATGTATAGCTAGAGTTTTACTAATAAATAGTATCGAACAAATCATAAACGGTAATGGATATATTAAAAAAATATGGGACGAAATAGATATGCCAAAACGGAATGCTCAATAAGAGTAGCAGAGATAATAGGTCTGCATTACTCGAAGTTGTATGCACAATTATGTAAGGGTAAGCATGGATGTTTCGCATCGAGAAGCTATGAAGATATATTTGAAGATACTATCATTTATATTATAAGAGACCCTAAAGCGTTGACGTTATCTAGAGATGCTGATATTATAGATTTATTCATCAAAAGGTACAGAATGATAGAGTTCCAAACTATCAAAGATTCTATTCAAAACAAAGAAGTACACCATGCCTACCCTATACAAGCCGAAGAAGAACAAGCCGAGTGAGGGCAACACGTATAACGATGACCGGCGGAAGATATACACCTCAACTAGATGGAGGAAGCTAAGAGCATGGAAGTTAGCGAATAATCCATTGTGCGAGATGTGCGAGGCAAAAGGAATAGTTAGACCGGCAGAAGATATACACCACATTACTTCTTTCATGAGTACATATAACGAAGACCAACGCAAATTCTTAGCGTATGACTACGACAATCTAATGAGCCTTTGCAAACGATGTCATCAAAAAATACATAATTGTCCGACACTTTAATGGTTATACTACAAGATGATGTCATAAGGGGGTATGGGGTAAAATTTTAAAAGTTTCTGCGGCTTTAACCTCAACTAACCCTTCTTCACACACATTGTATTTTTTGAAATTTATGATTATAAAAAAATAAAGTAATTTTTTGGTGACATGGATAAATGGGGCAATTTAAAAGAAGCTAAATTTTTCAACCCTAAAGATGCTGATGATAATATCAAAAGCACGGACGAAAGAGTAGGGTCAAGAAGACGGTCAACCGTATGTATAGAATTGTCTAATAAATATTTATATAGACGTGCATTTTCCGAAACGAAATTATTGGATGTAGTCGATTTTGACTATAAAAAAAACTATTCATATCATTTCATAACAGGAGGAGATGTAGATTCTTTGTCATTTTTGAAAACAGTACTTAGACAACAAAACTTAGATTATCTTCTTTTTTCTACGTTGTGCATGGCAGCGGAAGATGTATTACAGTTAGACGAATGGATGAAAGAGGGTAAGATTAAAAAGATGGACGCTTATTTAGGCGAGACATTCCCAAGCACGTATAAAATTGAATATCAGATGATGCAAGATATGTTTGATCGCCATCAATGTGGTAGAATTGCTGTTTTTAAAAACCACAGTAAGATATACGCAGGATATGGAGAGAAATTTCACTTTGCGATAGAAAGCAGTGCTAATATAAACACAAATCCAAGAACGGAGAATGGATGTATAACGATAGATGAAGGATTATATCAATTTTATAAAGACTTCTTCGATGGTATCAATAGTTTTGAATAATGAAAAAAAGCGATGACATAAAAAGAGATATAATAGAAATGGTACGGAAAAACAACCCTACCAAAACAGCATTATGTAATAAATTCGGGATAACATGGCAAACATTAAAAAATTGGACGGAAGAAGATACCGAATTTAAAAACGAATATGATAACGCTATCAAATTTTATTTAAACAAAATAAACATACAATCAAATAAATCATTAGAGAAATTAGTAAAAGGAGGATATTACGAAGAAATAAAAACGGTATATATGGCGGACAAAAATGGAGAACCTACAATAGCTCAAAAAACAGTAACTAAAAAGTACTATCCACCAAACGCAACAGCCGTAATATTTGCATTATCAAATTTAGACCCTAAAAACTTCGAATAATGGAATTAAAATTTGACAATGGAGTTTGTGATGAAACTAAACAATTCATGAGTTCAGTATTTGAAAAATTGAACAACATGGGAGTATTGGAGGAATGCGATATGGGGGCAATAAGAATGTTAACAGTATCTTACGATATGTATGTAAAAGCATCTACTAATCTATTGCTTAATGGACCTATCTTATACGATAAACGAGATAAACCATTTATAAACCCAGCAGCAACATTAACTAAGAATTATTACGCACAAGTAATATCATTTATGAAAGAATTTGGTCTAACAATAAAATCGAGGGAAAACATTAAAACATTAACACCCGAAGTAGACGAAGATAATGCAATTATGGGATTTATAAGAAATAACAAGTCATGAAAAAGATTTGGGATGAATATTGTAAAAAAATAATTTGCGAAGAAATAATATCTTGCGAATATGTAAAAGATGCGGTAAAACGATTTATGTCGATGAAAAATGACAATCGTTTCATTTTCAAAGAAAATGAAGTAGATAGAGTAATTTCGTTTTTCGGGATATTAAAACACTTTGCAGGGAAACACGCAGGGAAAAAATTTGTATTAGAGCCATGGCAACAATTTATAATTGCAGCCATGTATGGTTTCTATTGGAAAGATACAGGCGGAAGAGTTGTTACCATGGCTTATATAGAAATGGCTAGAAAACAAGGTAAAACAGCACTAGCGGCAGGATTAGGATTATACCATGAAATAGCGGATGGAGAAGCAGCAGCAGAAGTATATTTAGCTGCTAATAGTAGAGAACAAGCAAAAGTTGCTTATACTATGTGCAAGAATTTTGCTAAAACAATAGACAGCAAAGAACAACTTTTAAAAATATATAGAGATAGTATCACATTTGACAAAACCTTAAGTATATTAAAAGTAGTCGCAGCCGATTCAACAAAATTAGACGGACCTAATCCATCGATGTTCTTGCTAGATGAATATCACGCAGCAAAAGACACACGTTTAAAAGATGTACTACAATCGGGACAAGGAATGAGAGAATATCCAATGGCTGTTATCATAACAACGGCGGGATTTGACAAACTAGGACCATGTTATGAAATGCGAACTACTTGTACCGAGATATTAAAAGGGATGAAAGAGGATTACTCGATGTTTACAGTTATATATACGCTTGATGATAATGACGATTGGAAAGACCCTAATGTTTGGGAAAAAAGTAATCCCAATTTAGGGGTAACGGTAAATTTAAAATATATTCAAGACCAAGTTCAAAAAGCGATTAACTCTCCATCGGAAGAAGTCGGTGTAAAAACTAAGAATATAAATATATGGTGCGATGCGGAAACGGTATGGATTCCGGATGATTATATTTTAAATGCTACCAAAGATATTAATATAGACGATTTTATAGATAAAGAATGTTATGTAGGGATTGATTTATCATCTACTAGTGATATAACAGCTGTTTCGTTTATGTTTCCAACGGAATATAAATATTACTTTAAAACTATTTATTATCTACCTGAAGCAGCTCTTAAAGAAAAAAGATTCAAAGAACTATATGGGGAATGGAGACGACAAGGATTAATTACCATTACACCGGGTAATGTGGTAGATTATGATTATATACTCAACGATATAATGACTGTTTACGGAAAAACATACATCGTAAAGATAGCTTATGATTCTTGGAACGCAACACAATTCGCCATCAATGCAGAGACAAACGGATTACCAATCGAACCGTTTAGCCAAACGATAGGAAATTTTAACCGTGCCACTAAAGAGATGGAACGTCTCCTACTTTCAGGGCAAGCAGTAATAGATAATAACACAATCAATAGACATTGCTTTAGAAATGTGGTAATGGCTAGAGATAGGAATGGAAACACAAAACCAAGTAAACAATTTGAAGAAAAAAAGATAGACGGAGTAATAGCCATGTTAGAGGCTTTAGGAGTTTATCTCGTTTCTCCACGCTATAACCCATTGCTATAACCAATTAAATTAAAATAGAAATGAAAATATTAGGATTAGAACTTAGGAAAGCAAGCAAAAAAGAAATAAGCAATACATCAATGATGCGAAGTTTTGGTGTTTCGCTAAGTAGTAAAAGTAAACCAATGCTATTGAGCACCGTGTATAGGTGTGTAGATGTGATAGGAGACAGTGTAGCACAATTGCCGTTAAATACCTACTCAATAGATGCGGATGGCTTTAAAAAGGATTATTCAGAGCACCCTGCATATCATTTATTGAATTGCGAGCCAAACGAAGACATGACACGCTTCACGTTTTTTAAAACGCTTGTTACTTCCGTTTTGCTAAATGGGAATGGATATGCGTATATAGAAAGAGATAGCAACGGAGACGCAGAGCAGATAATCTATTTGCCAACAAATATGGTGACAATAGTCTACGTAATTGATAAACAGGGCATACAGCGTAAAAGATACCAAGTAACGGGATTTATTCAGCTAGTAGAGCCTCACGATATGATACACATACTTAATTTTTCTTATGATGGAATTATTGGTGTATCTACACTTACGCACGCAAGGCAAACGTTGGGAATTTCAACAGACAGCGAGCAACACGCAGCAGGTTTTTTTAAAGGAGGAGGAAACATGGCAGGATTACTCACTACGCAAGGGAGAGTTTCTGCAGAACAAAAAAAACAAATATATGATGAATGGGAAAGAAGAACAAACCCAACTACAGGCAACCCAAACGGAATTGTAGTCCTAGAGGGAGGCAATCAAGCCTATGCTCCTATCACAGTCAACCCAAAAGATGCGCAATTACTAGAGAGCAGAGAGTTTAACGTAATTGATATTTGCCGTTTTTTTTCAGTATCACCGGTAAAGGCTTTCGATTTAAGTAAGTCGAGCTATTCAACTGTAGAAGCTACTCAATTAGCATTCTTAACCGACACAATAGCACCAATGTTATCTAAGATTGAATTAGAAATAAAACGAAAAGTTTTTAAACATTCCGAACATCAATTCATAACGGTAGAATTTGATACCACTGCTCTATTAAGAGCGGATATGAGTTCTTTGGCTGCTTATAATAATATGCTCTTTCAGAACGGAGGAATAACACCCAACGAGATAAGAAAAGCAAACAATTTATCTCGTTTAGAGAATGGAGATGAGACATTTGTTCAGGTCAATACACAGCCACTTAAATACGCAGTGATGAGACCAAAAGAGATAGAAAAAAAAGAGAAATAAATAAAATTTGAAAATATAACAAAAGTGTCCGACACTTTTTTGGTTATACTATAAAAGGCTTATTATGGACGAAAAAAGAGAAATAAGAAATACTTCATGCGAAGTTACAATTGACAACGAAAGTAGAACAATAGAGGGTTATGCTTTACTTTTTGATACTCCATCTACCGGATTACCATTTACGGAGATAATAGAACGTGGGGCACTTGAGGACGTGATTCAAAAAAGCGATGTATTTGCTTTATTAAATCACTCGCAAGAAAGAGGAATATTGGC
>JAVVPX010000080.1:0-10851 GCA_036655555.1 Bacteroidaceae bacterium
CAAAGTTTCCATCTCTGTAAAAGGCTTATCGGGCACTTCTGCACAGAGAGTGGAAAAACTGCACACGCACAGAAACAAAGGGAATATCTTTTGTATCAAATGAGCCATATCGCTTCCTTTTTGGTTTGATAGGCACAAATATACATTAATAATCCGAATTATAAGATAGGTATTCTCACGAATTTAGCTTTGGGAAAGAACTTAGCCACATACTTACGAATAAATTGCTCGGTATCGTCTTGAATGGTAACATCCGCTTCTTTAGGATAAAGATTATAAGCAACGGTGTCTATTTCAATGCCTCTATTACGAATAGCTTCAAAACTAAGAAGGGTATGATTGATGCTACCTAGCTTTCCGCAAGTAACAAAAATGAGCGGATAAGCTTGTTGTGACACATAATCGATAGTCAGCAATTCCTCGGTAAGAGGAACCATTAGTCCACCCGCACCTTCCAAAAGTACCTTGTCGTATCTGTCGCTTAATTTTTCCGTAGCACGTTCCATCTTTGTGAAATCTATCTCTCTTCCGTCTAATCTAGCAGCAAGATGAGGAGAAGCAGGATAAGAAAATATCTCGGGCATAGTTAAACCTTCTTTATCTTCGGCTGTGGGAGGAATACCCATCAATTCTCGGTGCAAGTCTATATCCTCGGAATAGCCAACATTACCCGTCTGTATAAACTTCTGCGTGATAGTACGGCAACCTTCTTCGTTACTCAATCGAGCCAAATAACCTGTTGCATAGCTTTTACCGATATTGGTATCTATGCCGCTTACAAAAAATACATTTTTCTTCATTGTTTTTGTTTTACTATAATATAGATAGGATGATAAGTGAGGCTAACCGCTCCGCTCTCATCACTGAATTGTTCAATATATTGCTGACAAAAGTCAGCTAAACGAGCCTTTGTCCACACAAAAGTATGTTGTGTTGCCGTTACTCCCGTACGTTTCAAATGACGAAGCACCTCTATAGGAGAAGCAAACTTTAGTATTTGTTGCTCTTGCCGAGAATAAATAAGCTCATAGTTAGTTTCTAGCATTTGTTCCAATTCGGAGAGCGAACGATAAGGCAACTGTTCTCCGGTAAGAGCAGACACTTCGTTCATGTTACGTTGTCCGAAAGTGCTAAATGCTAAATAACCCTCCGGTGTTAATAGTGAACTACAACGTTCAAAAAACTCTTCGAGCGAAACAAACCATTGTACAGCAGAGCATGAAACAATTAAATCTTGTTCTCCTGCAAAAGTAACTTGTTCGGCATCTCCGGGAAGGAACGAAACCTTGTCCGATAATAAAGGAGTAAGAGAATGTTTCACCGCAGGACAGAGATCATTAAGTATCATGCAATCGGGATGAAAACTATTAAGTAGCATTCGTGAGAATAATCCGGTACCGCAACCAACTTCGAGAATGCGATTGCATGAATGAGAGATATACTCTTGCACTAGTCTTGTCATTTCAGCAGCGATGTATTTTTGTACCACAGCTTCTTCTTCGTACGTATCAACAGCTTTTGCAAAACGTTTACTGATTAAATCTTTATTCATGAATAAATTCTCCCCGTTCTATTAGTTTGGTGAAAAGAGCATCGGAATAGTGAGGACAGTCTATCTGTTCCACACTTGTTCCCGAGGTAAAAGCTTTTAATTGATTTGCAGGCATAAAGATAGCATCACCGCTTCCTATAATAGCTTTGTCCCATACAAAAGAAGAAGACGGCAATTCTTTTGCTAAATCTCCTACCGTTCGTAATTCTTCCCTCAGTTCCTCTAAAGGGCGTTGTGGCGTATGAGCTAAAAAATCTTTTAGAGCCGAAGTAGAGCCACATATTCGGCGAAGAAACTTCTGCAAGTTCGCTCCTGTCAAACCTTCTAACGTAAGACGGAAAATAGCGGAAGGAATGCCACGACAATCATCTACCGGATAATTTGTTCCATTCACTGCTATGCTTTCGTCAATAAAAGGCAAATCGTGCTTACCATCCATTACTTGCGAAGCTGCCCACACTCCCATCGACCAAGCTATCAAGCGAATGGAATTGTAAGAGCGAAGCGCAGAATAGTCAAATAATAAATCACGATAATCATAGCAAAGCATAAAATCGCAATCCTTCGGTTTATATTTTAAGAAAGGTTGTTCGTCCATACCCCATCCCGCAAAGAAAATAAGTAAACAAGGATGATGTTCGCGCACTAAAAAAGTCTGTTTCATCGTTGAGTTTCGTTAGGTTGAAAGATAGCATTCACTTCGTCCATCGTAAGAGCAGAAGTAAGAGAGAAACGAATGCGAGAAGTTCCTTCCGGCACCGTAGGCGGACGAACCGGAAGCGCATAAAAACCTTTACGTTGAAGTTTCTCTGCCCAAAGTACCGTTTCTCGACTATCGCCGATAAGCATCGGTAAAATATGACTATCCGAAACACAAGGATACCCCATTGTTTCTAAATTCGATTTCAATAGTGCAGAGAGACAACGTAGATGCGCCCGTCTATCCTCAAAATCTTTTAGTTTACGAAGCACAAACAATGTCCAACTAAAATTGATTGGTGGCAAAGCTGTGGTAAATATAAATGAGCGCATACGATTCACTAAATAATCGCGTATTGTATTACTACACACAACATACGCACCAACTGAAGCTAACGCCTTTCCAAAGGTTCCAA
This sequence comes from Bacteroidaceae bacterium, assembly GCA_036655555.1. Taxonomy (GTDB): domain Bacteria; phylum Bacteroidota; class Bacteroidia; order Bacteroidales; family Bacteroidaceae; genus Bacteroides. Next base: position 2,668 of record JAVVPX010000080.1, read on the forward strand.
CCAAAAAGTCTATATGACTAATACATTCTTGTTCCTCGGCACAGCCTAAGCCCGTTTTTCCTCTCACCCCAATAGCATGAGCCTCATCTACATAAAGCATTACGTTGGAATATTGACGTTTCATCTCCACCATTCGTCGAAGATTTGCTATATCTCCATCCATACTAAAAATGCTTTCCGTCACAAGAATGATACGTTCATAATTCTGATGATGAATAGATAGTAATCGTTCCAATTGTTCATAATCTAAATGCCGATAACGAATACATTTTGCCTTAGAAAGTCTGATGCCGTCAATAAGACTAGCGTGCACCAATTTATCTGCCAATATAAGAGTTTGCGCATTAGCAACAGCAGGTAAAATACCAATATTTGCATGATACCCACTATTAAATACTAAAGCACTTTCCGCCTCAAATAGAGACGCAAGAAATTTCTCCACTTCGGCATAAACCGTAAAGTTACCTGTCAGTAGCCGAGAGGAAGAAGAAGAGAACAAGAAATCTTCGCTTTGAGAACTTAATGTTCTCGAAAATTCCTGTCGTAGATTATCGTCCGAAGCCAATCCCAAATAATCGTTAGATGATAGATTAAGCATACTCCTATCTTTTACTTCCACTCTTTTGTCACAATGAGCAATTACCGGCAACGAACGATATTCTCCTTTTTGTCGTAGAGCATCCATCTCCACAAGCATTTGTTGAATGATTTGTTCCATATTACAGTTCGCTTACAATCTTTAGCATGGCTGCTGTTAGTTTACTTAATTCTTGTGTGGATATAACAAAAGGAGGCATCACATATACCAACTTCCCGAATGGACGTATCCATACGCCTTCTTCTACAAATCGGCGTTGTATCAATGCCATATCTACCGCTTTGTGCAGTTCTATCACACCGATAGCACCTAACACCCTCACATCCGCTACCTGTGGCAAAGCAACGGCAGCAGTCAGTTCTTGCTTTAGTTGTGTTTCAATAGCTTTAACCTTAGTCTGCCAATCGTTGGAAACCAATAAATCCAACGAAGCGCAAGCCACCGCACAAGCTAAAGGATTGGCCATAAATGTAGGTCCGTGCATAAATTCGCTCGGTTCTCCACTCGAAATTCCGTCCGCTACTTTGTCCGAAGCAAGCACAGCAGAGAGAGTCATATATCCTCCCGTAAGAGCTTTGCCTACACACATAATATCCGGTTCTACACCTGCATATTCCCATGCAAAGAGTTTACCCGTTCGTCCAAAGCCGGTAGCTATCTCATCAAATATGAGTAACACATCGTAGCGTCGGCATAGTTCAGCCGCACAGCGTAAATATTCAGGATGATAGAATCGCATTCCTCCTGCTCCTTGTACAATAGGTTCAAGAATGAGTGCTGCCAATTCCTCATGATGCTTCTCTACCAATTCTTTTAACGGAAGTATATCCGCTTCATTCCATTCTCCACCAAAGACGGACGAAGGTGTGGGAACAAAGAATCGTATCGGAAGCGACGAACCAAAGAGAGAATGCATACCGGTTACCGGGTCGCACACCGACATTGCATTCCACGTGTCTCCATGATATCCGCCTCGAATAGTCACCATATTTGTTTTCTCCGTTTTCCCTTTCGCTACTTGGTACTGAATTGCCATTTTAAGCGAGACTTCCACTGCTACCGAACCGGAATCGGCATAAAATACTTTTTGCATCGAAGGAGGTGCCATCTTCAACAATCGTTTGCCTAACTCAATAGCCGGTTGGTGCGTTAATCCCCCAAACATCACATGAGACATCTTTTCTATCTGTTCTTTTACGGCACAATTGAGCATCGGATGATTATAACCATGCACTGCACACCACCACGAAGACATTCCTTCCACTAACTTACGTCCATCTGTAAGTTCAATCATACAACCCTCTGCTCGTGCCACTTCATAAACCGGTAGCGGCTTGGAAGTAGAAGTATAAGGATGCCATAAATGTTTTTTATCAAACTCTATTCTTTCCAAATCATTCGCTCTTTGTACTGTCTTTGAGGGATAAAACTGCTGTATCATTTGTCGGTCTTCGTCCACCTTAGAGCCTAAGGTAGTAAGTAAATCCCCCACGATAGCAGCATTCACGCCGATATACAATGCCCGTTCCATGGTTTGTTTGCTAAGTTGCGCACGTCCTCCGGCAAAACGAAGATAAGCAGTTGGATTAATAAAACGAAACAACGCAATGGTGGTAAGCACTTCTTCTTCCGTCAGCGAAGCGGTATTCTCTAAAGGCGTACCTTTGATAGGTTGCAATAAATTGATAGGAATAGACTTTGCTTCCAAACAGCTCAAAGTAAAAGCAAACTCAATACGCTGGCTCATACTCTCTCCCATACCAATTATCCCTCCGCAACAAATATCCATACCTACCCTTCGAGCAGCACGAAGAGTTTCCAACTTCTGTTCTTGCGTATGGGTAGAACAAAGCGAAGCAAAGTAAGAAGGTGCAGTTTCAAGATTACAATGATAGCGAGCAATGCCTGCCTCATGCAACTTTTTCAGATTATCTTCGTCCAGCAGACCAAGCGACGCACACAATCCTATATTCGTGTGTGCTCTCATATAACTTATGCAAGTAGTCAATTCATCTATCTCTTTTGTGTTGGGTCGTCTGCCGCTCGTCACTAGCGAAAATCTGCCCACACCTTGTGCCTCGTTATATTGTGCTTGACGAAGACATTCTTCTTTGCTCACTAATCCATATACCTCTGCTTGCGTACGATAATGAGCCGATTGTGCGCACCATTTGCAATCTTCGCTACATTTGCCCGACTTAGCATTAATAATCGAGCACATATCAAACTCAGTGGATGCCATCTGAACAGTTATTTCGTGAGCAGCTTCATATAATTCCTTTTTAGAAGCCATCGTAGCCAGCCATTCGGCTTGTTCCACACTAATTGCCTTACCTTGTAATACTTCTTCCTTTATTTCTTTCAACATATCTTGTGAATTATATATAATGAAGAAGCCGAGCAAACGCATATTCTGCATTCGTTCGGCTTCCCTAATTTCTTTTTGATATAACGAGATGCTATCGCACCACAACCATCTACCATTGCTGTTTGTGGCAATAGTATAGTCGCTATTAATTGTTGCAAATCGGACAATAATGTCCCCGTATCCTCATCCGAAACCTTATGTTCCGCACTCCCGCATCCTTCCTCTCCAATAATTGAGACTATTCCTCTTTGTTTCTTTAAAGAGGCTTCGGCTATTCCTTTTGTCAATTGCCCAATCGTCACCTGTCGTCCGATACTGCAAAACGCAGCATAAGCTTTCCCACTCCAACGGCGGAAACGAATAACTCGATGAGAATATAAGTGAACAAACTTCATTTAGAACTATATTTATGGAGCATTACTTATGCTTGCGCAAATATACAACAAAATGAGTATTGAAGGAATTAATAAAACATATATTTAACGATTCAACATTATCCCCGACAATATTCTACCGGAACGGATGCCTAAGCGACGTGCTGAAAAGAATTGTTCATAATTGACGTAAGTACAAATACCCGATTGTTCGATATGATTAGCTTGAACCCCCGATTGAATGAGTTGCAATCTATTAGCTTCCCATAGGTCGATGTGCCATTTATTGGTCTGTGGATGCAGAAAAGAAATTTGCTCCATGGCAAAGCCTTCTTTTTTGAAAGTTTCGTAAACTTCTTCTCCCACTTCAAAAGAAGCGGCAGAAATACCCGGTCCTATACAAGCTATCACATCGGAAGTTTCTATTTGGAAACGCTCGCGCATTAATTCCAAGGTTTTGCTTACTATGCCTGCTACTGTCCCTCGCCAACCGGCATGAACTGCCGCAACAACTTTTCGGCATGGGTCGTAAAGCAGCACAGGAATACAATCAGCTGTGGAGATACAAAGGCAACAACCTTGCTCGTTGGTTATTAGTGCGTCCACGCCATTGAGCATATTTTTTTGCTGTTCTGTGGAGGAATAAATATAATCGGTGTTTATCACAGCTATTTTTGTGCCATGCGTTTGAAAAGGAATAAGCAGAAATTCAGGCTTTTGCGGAAGCAACGAACAAAGTATCTCTTGGTTACGAGCTACATTTGCTTGTTCATCGCCCGAAAAAGGAGAACAAGAGAAAGAAGCATAGTTTCCACCGCTACAACCTCCCTCTCTGGTAGTCACAAAATGAGAGATGTTGGAATACCGGCTCAAAAGCTGATATCCCAACATCCTATTGTCTTTGGTCAATGCTATCATTTAGTTTTTTCCGAGTCCTCTTCTTCATCCTCGTATTCGTAGTCGAAGTCTTCTTCTTCCTCTATCTCCTCTTCTTCGTCTTCATACTCATATTCGATGTCTTCATCTTCGCCCATCTCTCGAAGTTCTTCTTTGAGTTTGGTCACGTCTTTAGGACGGTGCACAATTCCCTCTATCTTGTTACTTTCTTTGTTGAGCTCTTCCCAAAGGATATCCTTTAGTTGCGAGATGCCCATTCCGGTGATAGAAGAGATGAAGAGATGAGGGATAGAAGGTAAAGTAGCTTCTATTTCGTTCATTAACTCCTCGTCGAGCATATCACTTTTAGTAACAGCTAGCACCCGTTGTTTATCGAGCATCTCGGGGTTAAAAGTAGCCAATTCATTGAGCAAGATGTCGTATTCCTTAGCAATATCATCGCTATCGGCAGGCACCATAAACAGCAACAAGGAGTTGCGTTCGATGTGACGTAGAAAACGCAATCCAAGACCTTTACCTTCGCTTGCTCCCTCGATGATACCGGGAATATCCGCCATCACAAACGATTTACCTTCGCGATAAGGAACTATTCCCAAATTGGGTTCAAGAGTAGTGAAAGGATAATTAGCAATTTTAGGTTTTGCTGCGGACACAACGGACAATAAAGTAGACTTGCCTGCATTGGGCAATCCTACCAAACCAACGTCCGCCAATAGTTTAAGTTCTAAGATGACAGTCTGCTCTTGCATCGGTTCACCCGGTTGCGCAAAACGCGGAGACTGACGAGTAGCAGTACGAAAGTGCCAATTACCTTGACCTCCTCTACCTCCCTTAAGAAGCATTACTTCTTGTCCGTGCTCTGTGACATCACAAATATATTCTCCTGTTTCAGCATCGTAGACCACCGTCCCGCAAGGAACTTCAATATACTTATCTTCTCCGTCGCTACCAAAGCTACGTTGTTTACTTCCCGATGCTCCGTGTCCTGCAAATACGTGACGGTCGTATCTTAAATGCAATAAAGTCCAATAGTTATGACTACCACGTAGAATAACATGACCTCCTCTTCCGCCATCGCCCCCATCGGGTCCACCGTTAGGAACAAATTTCTCACGCCTCATGTGCGTAGAGCCTCTGCCACCTTTGCCGGAGCGACAGTATATCTTTACGTAATCAACAAAATTAGATTCAGCCATTATTCTTTCTTATTAGTTTATCTTACAACTTTTCCACAGCAGCAACTATGTTGGCAAAAATGCTTTCCATAGAACCGGAACCGTGAATATGTTGGTATCTCTTTTCCTTTTTATAATAATCTTTCAAAGGAGAAGTTTGGGTATTGTACACCACCAAGCGTTTCTTGATAGTTTCCATATTATCGTCCGCACGACCGGAATCTTGTCCGCGTTTAATCAGTCGATCAATTAATTCTTCTTCCGGCACATCAAGGTCGAGCATTACCGACACATCTTGATTGCGCTCATTCAACATTACTTTCAACGCTTCAGCTTGTGCGATTGTTCTAGGAAAACCATCAAAAATAGCACCTTTACTCTCTTTGGAAGAGTCGAGTACGGAAGCCAAAATACTTATCATCAATTCGTCGGGAATCAATTGTCCTTCATCAATAAATCCTTTGGCTATCTTGCCAAGTTCTGTTTCGTTCTTTATTTCTGCACGAAGCATATCTCCGGTGGAAATATGATTAATTCCAAATTTTTCTACTATACGTTCACTTTGTGTACCCTTTCCTGAGCCGGGCGCACCAAAAATTACAATGTTCAACATCTCTTTCTATTATATCTATTAATTAAGTTCCCTATTCTACCACAGTGTAAATGTCCGAATAGTTACGTCCAAATCCATCGTAGTCTAAACCGTAACCCACAATGAAGTCATTAGGTATCTCCATCGCAAAGTATTTGATGTTTAAGTCTATCTTCAACTTCTCCGGTTTCACTAATAAAGTGGCGATATGTATCTCCTTTGGATTGCGTGTGCCAAGAGTTTCCAAAAGGCGTTGCATTGTTAAACCGGTATCTACAATATCTTCCACTATCACAACCGTACGGTCTTGTATGTCTTCCGACAGTCCCATCACTTCTTTTATAATACCTGTGCTCGACACTCCTTGATAAGAAGCCAGCTTTACAAAAGTGACTTGACAAGGGATTGTGATGTGCCTCATAAGGTCGGCAGTAAACATAAAAGAGCCGTTGAGCACACTGATAAATAGTGGATTCTTGTCTTTTAAATCTCTATTTAACTCATTTGCCACACGAATAACTTCTTTTTGAATGGCTGCTTCGGGTATTGAAACGGAAAACAACTTATCCTTTATCTTGATAGTTTCCATAAACGATTGTTTTAATAGTTGATGCAAAAGTAGTACATTTCTATGGAAAGAGTGCAAGCATCGGGTCTCTTTTTACAGAAAACTATGTAGACAATAAAAGAAACGGCGCATCACTAGTTAAAGGACGCGCCGTTTGAGGTAAATTAGTCTATTGAGTTTAGAAACTACAATACTATGCGAGTGGTATAATTACCAATCTTCACAATATAAATTCCTTTGCTTAAATTAGTTTGAATAGCTGTTTCGCTTGCAGCATACTGACCAACTAATATTCCTTGAACGGTATAAATCAATACTTCTTCCGATTCGTTACCGAACACATTGATAGTGCCATCAGCAGCATAAGCCTTCACTAAAGACGATTCATTAGAATCAATAGAAGTTGAATTATCGAATTCCAATGTATAAGTATGAACATTTGTACTGTTTGTATTATAATCATTTCCCTTGACCACAATGGTAATCTTATTATTAGCGAGTGCGCTCACCGTTACAGTAGCACCTTTACCATCGGACACTGCCACAATCTGAGGAGCTGCATCGCCTAAAATCAAATTGGTATAAGTGAACTTATTTTTATCAAAACCATTCAAAGGAGTTCCATCGATAGAAAGAGAAGTTAATTTAGAGTTGTACGCAAACACAACATCATCTGCCCACAATATATTTTCTGCCTTAATAGCACCCCTATTCCAATAATTGGCAGAAGATAGAACGATATTAACCTTCTCCGGAATTTCATTATTTGAATATTCCATTGGTACAGCGATACGAGTCCAATCTGCTAAAGTTCCCTCTATGTTGTATTCTGCTTTCCCTATTAACTGAGCATTACCACTATCAGCATTTTTCTTACCCAATATACAGAGGTCTTGATCTTGAACTTGAGTGGTAGAAGAAGAACTTAGATTGCCTTTCGGATTTGTTTTTACAGTTGAAACAGAAGTTCCTTTCCACAAGTACGAAAGAATTAAAGCGGGTTCACTTCCTTTTGATCCGATAGTTCTTTTATAATAACCAACTAGAGAGTCCGGACGATAAGTAAACTCAGCGCCACCTATTGTTCCGCCATCACATTTCGGAATGTCAGACACTCCAAAAACCCATGGAGTACCCAACGTAATATAAGCCGGAGCATTAGAACCAATGTTCATCACACCTACGTATTTATTTTCCATTTTCGCAGAATTCCCTGTTGTTCCTGTTTTATTTGCATCCGGAGTTACCAATATCATTGACATTGACATCAATACTTTCTGATTTACATTCGATGCTTCCCAGCCTAGAGGCTGAATGCCCGGTCGTAAATATTTTCCCGGAAGGGCACCATTACCTTTGGTGTCTTTTACCCAGTCAGCATCCAAGTCTCCTTTAATTTGTTGTGCCTGCACACTTGTAGTCAACAACAAAGTTGCACCCATTAATAATGTAGTAATTTTTTTCATAATTAATTTGTTTATACCTATTATTATCCAATTTTATTCTCATTATAAAACGTTGCAAAGTAACAGTTTTATATATTCATGTGCAAGGTCTATTCATTTTATTTAATGTTCTATTACATAAACTAGTATTATTGAACACCTACATA
>JAVVPX010000081.1:0-10790 GCA_036655555.1 Bacteroidaceae bacterium
TTATTGCGCAAGATGAACAACCTAGAGAGTTTGGTTGTCTAGTAAGAAGAGACCTTAATGGTTCATTAGCTTATTCCTATACGGCCCATGTAGCTTTAGTAGGTAAGGCGGTACAAGATTTGTACCATTTATGGGTAACTAAAGAGACAGACCAAGATAAAGAAATAAGATTATTAAAAGAAGAAGTTAAACAATTAAAACAAAAATTATTATGAATAACTGTAGAACAAATTGCATAGAGTGTCTATGCAGACAAGTTAAAGTATTATCTTGTCAATCTAATAGTCCTACCTCAATAAATGTAGGCAAAACAATAACTCTTCCCGCTGGAAAACCAGCTACTGTTACAAACGTAGGAACTCCAACTAATGTTATATTAGATTTTGGTATTCCTAAAGGAACTGATGGAGCTACTCCAACAGATATAACAGACAATGGTATAAACCCCGATACAGGTGGCCATAAGTATAACCTCAATTTTTCTGATGGTAATAGTTTTGGGTTTGAATCTCCTAAAGGTGATAAGGGAGATGTTCCTTTACTAGTACAAGATAATACAATCACACTTCCATCAGGAGAGCCTGCTACTGTTACTCTTGTTAATTTAAATAATAATGAGTATGGATATGATTTTGGCATTCCTGCTGGAGCTTCTGGTTCTACAACAGGTTTAACTAATATGCACGTTTGGATGGAATCTAGTTCAGCAACTGTTACAATTCCTCATTCAGAAGATATTTTTGGAGTAGGTACTCCTAAAGGAATAGGGTTTTCTTCTGTACAAGGTTCTTCTATAGCAGATTTTACAGTAGCAGGAGCTGCAATAAAAGTAAATTCACCGGGTACGTATTTAGTTACATATCAATTTGTAGTAAAAGATACAAGATGTAATGTTTGTATAAGAAGAAAGAGTTCTTGCGTAGAAGGTGGAAATATACAATTAGCAAATCCTGATGGTAACATTTTAGTTTCAGGTACAATGGTTTATTTAGTTAGTCCAGAAGATATTGCCAATACAAACGGAGTTTTTTCCATAGCGAATGCAGATAATACTCGTCCTATGCCAATAGACCCTAATTCATTCTCATGGACAGTAACGCAATTAAATAAAACATATAATCCTACATTTAAGCGAATCCCTTTTAATCAATAAATGACATGCCAATAACTAATGGAATAATAGTTGCACCATTCAATACATGGACTGTGTCCAAGTTCTTAGGAATGGGGAGTGTTGGTGATGTAGCTACTGTTGTAGGTAAATCTATGAACGGTGGAATGGCTTTTGATTCAAATGGTCGTTTAAAGGATGGAGATACTCCTTATTGGAATATATTTTCAAATGCAAGTCCAGCTAAGTGGGTTGTAGAAAGCACTAATGTTTTATCTTTAAAATTAAATAGTCTTAATATTCCTAATATTCCTGCTGGAATCGATTATATATTTTCAGATTTTGAAGATTATAAAAATAATACTGCTATCCCTGAATTTTTAGACGGAAAAGTAAATACAAATGACTTAGGACAACCTACTGGAATTTATGTTAAAATAATTAATTTAGAATGGAATCCTAATCTTTTGTCGGACATATACACGCATTTAAGGTGGGCCGTAAGAGTTTATTTGAATAATTCTCTAAAAGCAACTATTTTAGCAGACCCTCTTGATGGTAACACCTTAATAGGTGAATTTATAGTAGCAGGAGAAGTTGCAGGGCTCTTAAGAGATGGCGTTAATCTTCAATTATGTATAGCTAGATTTTATGATAACGTTAAATATCATTTATGCTCAGTTCAAAATACTAAAATATTAAATACATATATTTCCGCAAAAGTTCTACCTACTCCTCCTAGACCTCTTCCTACTATAACTACATTGAATTTTCAGCATAGTGAACCTGAATATATGGGAACTGGTATTACATTAACAGATAATAGCAACCAAACAACTACACTTAAAGTATCCTTTAAACTGTTATCATGGATGGATGGAAGTACAGATATAACGCTTGAATATTACAATTATTTGTTTGAAATAAAGATACAAGTTATGAAACATTGGACAGTTGGTTCAGAGGTATTATACGCAATAACAGAACCTATTAATATACAAGATGGCCCGAATACATTTTCTTATATACTCCCAATAGCTTATGATAAAGTTGGGCAATTATACGAAGTATATATTGTCGCTAAGAAACAAATATAAAAATGTAATAATTATGAAAACAACACTAATAATAAAAGGAAATCTTATAATTCCACAATATTTAACGGGGGGGGGTAACCTATCTCTCTTCAGAAGAGCAACTTAAGCAGTTTGATACTACCAATGCTATAGTATTTGAGGGTGATATTAATTTATCACTCTTAGATGCTAAAGATAAAGAGATATTGGTATTGGGTTCTATATCTGTAAAAGGAGGTGGCCTATGCCAATCGTAGGGTCTAAAATAGTAGCTCCTATAAATCCATGGGTAGTATCTAAATTTATAGGAATGGGTTCAATAGGCGATATAAAAAGAGTATGTTCATCAGGAGAACCTTATATTAATAAGTGGTCATTTAGAAAACCTATAAAACACTCAGCTCTTCATATAGAAACAGATGCTGATTGGTTTTCTGTTAATGATGGATTTATTATAAATAAATATAATAGTGCTCCTGCTGCATTAGTGGGAAACTTTAAAGGAGAAAGTTGGATATATGATCCACCCAGAGCTTCGGATTATGGTAGAATATTAGACTTTGAAGGATATGATAAATCTTCAACCCCATTTTTTACAAATAGACTTATACAAACAGAAATATATAAAAATCAAGTAGTAACAATGGAATTTACCAATGTATATGATATAGCATGGATGGTAAATAACTTTAAAGAGTTTGAAGCATTTAGAGGAGTTGCCTTTGCTACGCTTATACAAGGATTTGTTGTTGCTAATAATATTTCTGCTAGTACAAGAATATGTAGCTTTTATCAACTAACAGGAGCGCAAACAATAGGAGAATTACCAATGAGATTAAATTGGGGAGCAGCTAATAGTCCAGGAGCAGGAAGTTGGTATATATTACCAATAATTATGACTGGAATGGCTAATCCTCACTTAACTCAAGGAGCATGGACTACATTATCTTTAGATGATAGGGTAGGTACATGGTGGCCACTTCCTTGTTCTCCATCATTGCTTAGCGTTATAAATGAGGATTGGACACCAGATAAATATGTCTTAGTAAGAATGGATTCATTTAATGTAACATCACCTAATGCACCTTCAAATGTTACATCCATGACTTTTACAGCTACTAACAATAATCCTACAACTCCAGCAAATGTAAGTGTTAATATTTATGTTAAACCTACAATGTTAAATGATTACTCATTATTAGGAACTATTTCTTTTGGAGATATAGCTGCAAATTCAAGTAAAACATTAGCATGGAATGGAAATTTTTATATCGAATCAGATTATGGAATAGCAAAATATAACAGAACAGTAATAATAAATGGCACAAATTATTATGAAAATAATATTAATTTAGGTGCTTTATTGGATAAATAAAATATATAAAATGACAATTGACGAAGTTATAAAAAATCTACACCTCTATCAGAAATGGAGAAGAGGAGGATTAGATGAAATGCCTATGACCCCAAAAGTATTAGGAGAAACGGAAGATGAAGCAATTCGGCTTTTAAGACAAATTCGTAAAAAAAATAAAAAGAATTTTTAATTTAAATTAATTTAATTATATTTGCAAAAACAAACTATTATTATGAATAATGTTACAAATGTTAGTGTTAATACTAATGTCAATTTTACAAAAAAAATAAACGATGTAGAGACTAGGTTCTCTTATAGTTTTCAAGGTGATACGCCTCCTAGTAGTATTAATGTATCAGCCAATGCACAAGGGCAGGGAGGAGTAACATCGACCCTAAACTTATACATATCTCCGGACGGAACTAATTCCCCAACTGGAGAATTTGGTTGTATCCCTTTTGATTCAGCCTACTACACCGCTTTAAAAGTATTCGTAGTTCAGGTATTTAAAAACTATAAAACACCTTCTGCTATATGAAAATAAATATTTGCGAAATTATTTCAAGCCAAGCTGGGTCAATTAAATTATCTTGTTTCCCCGATAAAAAAGGGTATCACTTCTATACCTTTTATAAGGAAGTATCGGAAGCGGCTAGTAAATTCTCTGAATTTCAGAAAAAATGGATTGAAGATGCAGGAATTGACGTAGGGCGATCTGGCCAAATACCTCCAGATAAAGTAGACGCATTTACCGCTGCAATGTCGGAACCTTATAGCAAGGATGTAGAGATTAAAACTGAACCTTTTCTTACTGCCGAGGAATGGATAGAGACGGCAGGTAAAGCAGAGTTAAATGTTGGCTTCACAACTATGCTAAGTGAATTTATAGTAATTAAATAATAATAGGGGAGCTAATTAGTTCCCCTTATTTTTTATGGCAAAGAAAGTTAAAATAACACAGACAGGAAAGGATTCTACGCTTATCCAAAAGTTTACCGCTAGGATGAAAGGGAAAGTGTATGTATCGCATCCGGGAGTAAGAGCATTGGATAAAATAAAACTTCTTGAACATAAGGTAGATTCACTAAAGAACGCTAACGATTCTTTAACTATAAAAATAAATGGGAAAAAGTAAAATTATAATATGGATAGCCATGTATATGATTGCCTCTTATCCATTAATTATAGGTGTTTTACAGTTAATAGACTACTATATGGTTATGACAAGTGATTCTGACGGAATGTTCTATTATCTTATGATGCTTGGTTATAGCACTCCTGCTATATTACTAGCTTGCTTAGTCCTATCATATTGGCAGAAATTTTGCGTTTATCATAAAATAGTGATTATATCCATATTATTTATACAAATTCTATCTATGTATGATAATCCATTCCTTTTTACCTTGGATAGAAATATCATTAATCTATCTGTCATGCTAGTCCTATTATATTCAGTACCAATGTGTATTATTCATTTTTACATCCAAATAAAACAGTTTATTCGTTATGTCAGATCCAAAGAATGATAGAAGTAGAGGCCTTATGAAAGAGCTATATATGCTATCCGAATCGGGAGCATTCGATAATGTTGACGAAGAGGTAATAAATTCTGTTACTAATTCTCTAAGGTGTTTGCTTGATTCAAAAGTATCTTATAATGATTTAGAGAAAATAACCGGGATAAATAAAGTTAATCTAGTTAACCACATAAATAGGAAAGTCCCTACTAAATTTGGATTTAGAAATTATAGACTAATATCATGGAGCGTAGTAAAGAAAATCCTGCCTCAAAAGAAGAAAGAATAAATTCTATTAATATATCATACAACATCCTATTATACACCGTCTTATTTTTATTTTGATATTTCACTTTAATCATTCCTTATTTACTAATACTTTCGTAATACCAATGCCTTAAGGTGTTAGAGGGCGAAAATTTTTTATAATTATGGCAGATTTTAATCTTACCGATTATCTTGCAATGCGTGAGGTAACAGGAGATGGGAATGGGATGGACCACGAAAAAGGAGGACGATGGTCTGTCGCTACCTCTTTATGGGTTATCGTTGGCATTCTAATCGTACTTGGACTATTCTGGTGGTGCTATCGTGGTGGCGCTGATAAGGCTGATTTAGCTTCCACTATTCAGAGACTTGGAGGTAGACTAGATTGTATCGAACCAAACGTTAAACAGAACGCTGATAGGATGTATGGCGTAGCACAAACAGTGGCAGCTACCGTTCAAGGTGTAGCAGACATAAAAGAATGTTACGGGAATAGCATAAATCGTCTGGATGATGCTGTTTTTGAACCGGTAATAGGTTGCGGAAGCGGACGTAGAGGTTGTGGTTGTGGAGATAAAGATCAACGGTTTGTTGAGCATAAATCTTATGCTTTAGCTTCTACTAATGTTGACGTTTACAACACTTGTGTAAACTAAAAAGGGAACAGGGAAGAATATTTAAATATATTCTTCCCTAGTTTAATTAATCAATTATGAGATTTATTAAAAAAGAGATTCAGCAACCAAAATTCACAAGCAAATCATCTGCATTTGATTTTATGTTCGCCATATCTCTAGCAAAAGGAGAAGACCCTTTAATCGCTGCCGAAAAATCAGAATCTTTTGCAACGATTGTAGCTAAGAATAAATGCTTACCCGATGTTGATCAAGTAGAAAAACAAGGAATAGAGAAAGCATTTGTTTACTTGAAACAAATAGTGGCTATTAAAAAAGAGCATCCTGATGTATGGGAATTAGGTTCGGCCGCTATAGGAGGAGTACTTGGGGCAGTTGTTGGGACAAAAGCGGAGGAAACTCATGAGCCAAAACAACCAAAAGAGAATATAGATTTTAATAATTTGAGTTAGTATGTTTAGAGAGATTAAATTAGCAATTAACTGCAAAGACGATACTGAACGAAATGCCGTTCAAGAAGTAGCAAAAAGACTTTGCAATGAGTTCCAGCCCACAGCCGAAGACGTGATTCAGTTATACGCTATGTATGAAAAGAATCAAGCGTTATTCAACGACGTAGTAGCTACCATGAAAAGAGATGGTAAAAAAGGACTAGTAAAATTAGTACCAATATTAATGAAAAATATATAATATGAAAAATAACATAATAGAGGGCAAATGTTGCGGAGATTGCGCAAAGTGCCAATTAGATGTAGATATGGTTCCGTGTGCCATAAATATGATTTTTAAAAATACGATAGAATTAAGGAAAGAACTAAACGAGTTAAAGGCTTCTTCCACGCCAAAAGAGAATGCTAAACCAAAAATAATTTCGTCCTATGAATGCAAAGAAAATAATCAAGAAACAGATACAGGAGCAGGAACAGACAGCACAGCTGATACCTCCAGCAACTAAAAAACCAACTACACTAGGATGCCCTATATGCGGAGGGCTAATGTATTTTTCGCAGGGATGCAAAACTTGCATTTGCTGTAATTATTCACCATGTGATAACTAAAATATTATGCAAACTAAAATTGAAGTAAGAGTAGAAGCAGCTAAAATAGCATCCGTTATGCCGGGAGATTTTAAGAGTAATTTTGGTATGATTTACTCAACTATTTTATGCGAGGCTGATTTACCGGACGTATCTCCTATCCCAAAGATGACCGAAGACGTATTTGAATCGGTTAAAAATATTATAGAATCTTACGTTCGTTAAAATCTTATAATTATGACACAAGATGAAATGAAAGAAAGGTATAATTACCTTTATGATAAAATGAAAGGTTCTAAGGAGCCTCGTAAAATGATGATATTCGGTATGGCCGAAAAGACAATATTCCACAAACTATGTTCAAAAGATTCTAACCTTGCTAAAGAATGGATAGATATGCTTGAAGGGATTTGTTGGTATAATTATCTATCCGAAGCTCAGTCTAAAATGCTTGTTGCCGGAATTATTAATCAAGATAAAACAACCGGGCCAAAATGGAATATGGACGTACTATTCACGACAGTTGAAAAACTTGGAGGAAAGATAGAGGATGAACCGTATTATAATAAGTATGCTCTATATGTAATAATGAATGCTAAATATTCTGATCATGCTAAATCTACTGCAGAAGATATGGGATATGCAACAATAGCAGAAGTACCTGCCGATAAGATGGCTTTATCTATGTATAAGAAAGCTACTGAAAGTCTATGTGACTTAGATCGTATGGATTTCGTGGAGCGTTACTATTGGATGGAGCTAAATCAACAGTAACGCTAGAAAAAGAAGTTAATCTCTCTCAACTTCAAAAAGAGCTTAGTGTAATAAAGCAATTACTGTTTTATCATACTAAGCTCTTAAAATACATAGTATCAACTCAAGATACTTTTGAAGAGAATGTGCTAGCTAACGTAGTAGGAGATGGTGTATTTGAAACAATATACTCTCTTTTAGGTGGTAAAAATTGGTTAAATAATAGGTAAGGTAGCGTAAAAATGTGGCTCTTTAAACGATACAGATAAAAATTAGTCTATCTGTATCATTTCTTTTGCTATACTGTTTGCTCTTCATTACAATAAACATCCATTATTTTAGTCTCTTTGATAGAAAATATCTCATAGTCAGACATCCCCTGTTCGTTCATTTCAATTGCATATTTAATAGCTTCTTCCGAAGACGAAGCTTGAAACAATTCAGTAGTGGATATTTTCTTATCCTTTCCAGAATCGGCCTTTATAATAGTCTTAGTAACCACAATAAAGTATTTATCCCCATCACGGTTGAGAACATTGGTAAAATTAGCCTTTCTGATTGATTTAATAAGGAATGTATCCCCTATCTCTTTCATCTTTTGAGAAGCAAACGTTTCTGCATCTGAATAATTAACTGCATCTACGCAAAAAGTAATCTTGTTACCTTTCCCTTGCGCAAAATATTCTGAATTTATAATAAAATACATAATTTTAAATTTTGTTTTTTATTTCTTTTGATAATTTGAACTTGACTACGTTATGATCCGGCAAATTGATAGTCTCCCCAGTAGATATATTTCTAGCAATCTTTTTTCTAGACTTTTTGACATCAAATGTACCGAATCCCCTCAAAAATATGTTTTCCGAGTTAACAAATGCTCTAGAAAGTACCACCATAGCGGTCTCTACTACTTTTGAACAATCTACGAGAGATACATTACATTCGTCTGAAATCTCTTTAATTAATTCTTTTTTTATCATTTCTTTTATTTTTATAATGGATATAAGTTTATTAATATGAATTTGCATTATAGCATCTAAAGGAGTGTATATGTGTAAAATAGGTTTATTTACACTAAATAATAATCCAATTAAACGCCTTTATCTTCACTATACATACTTCCTTTTGTTTTTTTATTTCTTCCAACTTTGAGCATTTCGATCTCTTTCCGAGAAACAACAAGCTCTTTTAGGGCGTTTGACAGTTCATTCTTGCATTCTAAAACATTATCATTCAAGCTAGCAATGGCAGTTTCGTATCCTTGGATACTTTTTTCAATGTGTTCTTTTTGAGTTTTAAGCTCTGATATTCTACTAAGGAACACCTTGTTATCATTATTTAAGGTAGAAATCCTTTTTTTAGTCTCACGTAGCTCTTCGGATAATTGGGGCACTCCATTTCTAAGCACGTTAAGGTCATAAGTTTCAGCCTTTAATTCCTCTATATTAATCTCTAAGAGCAGTCCTTTTGCAGTTGTTAGTTCATTGTACATCTCTTCCATCCTAGATAGAAGGTTAGTATAAGTTGATTTTCTTACAAAAAACATAATAAATTAATTTTATTTGACAAATATAAATATAAAATTCTAATTAACAACAAATAATCTTTCTTTTTTTAATTTTGTTATACTATGAGATAGTGTATCCTTTATCTCCATTTCCCAAATGCAAGTAAAATCTTCCGGAGCTTCATACTCCGATATAAAGACTGAATGACCTTGTTTAGCCATGTCTCTACACCACTGCCAAAATGCGTCATGGTCAAATTTTTGACGATAGCCTATAGTATTTTTATAGGGAGGATCGCAGTAAATAATAGAACAAGGTGGAATGGTTAGTTCCCTATAATCACAAGAAAAGAAAGAAACATCATGAAGAGATTCAACCTGAGAAAGAAGATTGTTTATATGCTCTGTTTGATAATTTCTTATTTCTGACTTAGTAATCCATTCATCGCATACAAAGCTCTCAAACCATTTACCCATAGACGAACAATTAAAACCAACATGCCCAACATACCATTCAGGATAAGCATATTTATTAGCTTTGACTTTATAATAGGTCTCTTTATCAACTTTAGACAAAGATATACCATTATTGACTATTTCACGAAATAAAGCAATAAGATAAGGATTATTATCATTTGCAATCCTATTACCATTTACCTTATCAATTAAATTGCACCCTCCGCAGAAAATATCTACAAAGTATTGGCCTTCCTTTCTATTTTTTAATATTATAGAAAGGATATATTTAGCGATTCTACGCTTTGAACCCATATATACCATAATTATTTGATTATTATTTTTTCATTTGATAAAAATTGTATAGCTATATTATCATCTTTACTATGTGATGCTTTAATGATTAATAACTCTCCCTTATCATCGCATATTCTAAATTCCTTTCCTCCGGTCTTAATCATGATATTGTGTTCCTCTTTGCTAGACGATTTGGAAGAAGCTAGCCCATTATAATCGTCAGAGGGAATGGTTATTATATAAGGAGGAAGAGAGAACATTGGTTTATATTCAAAGCACCCAATTACAAATTTCTTATCCTTGCTTAATATTGGGGCACACTCTTTACAACTGCTTGGCCAATAGCAACAACTGCCACAAAGTTCTACTATTCTATATGATAATTTCATTTTGTTTTATAATTAAATTTTTCAAGTTCTTCAATTCTTTTTTCAACATTGATTCGATAGGTTCTTAGCAAATTTTCGGGAATAAACTCTTTCCTTAAAAGATAATATTCCGTACCCCTTAAGCCATTTCTCTTTACAAATATATTTATAGGATAATCAGCTATATCACGAGGTATAAATTTTAGATGCTCTTTTAGCGATATTATACTATCTTCTAAAATTTTAGCTTTATTAAGTTGTTCATTTGTTATATTATATTTATTTTTTAACTCTATATTAATTATTGACTTTGTATATATATAGCAAATTGTTGTTGATAAGCCCGTCAATATTAAGCCATACATCGCAAGTATGATATATATCTTAATTATTTTATTCTCTTCCA
>JAVVPX010000082.1:0-10710 GCA_036655555.1 Bacteroidaceae bacterium
TATAGCTGTTCGTATTGGTCGCAACTAAAAGAGAAAACACCGTAGTTGTCTTTGATGAAGCGGACGGTCTGTCGTAGTTTCTCTTTGGGGAAATTGGCTTTGATGTGAGAAAGATAAAGCTCGCAGACTATTCCCCATGCTACTGCATAACCATGGAGAACGGGACGGCTTTCTGCTAAAGCTAAACTCTCGAAAGCGTGTCCAATAGTATGTCCTAAATTTAGCGCTTTGCGAATGCCATGTTCGAGAGGGTCTACTTCTACAATATCTTCCTTTATCTGTACCGATTTAGATACTAATACTTTGAGCTTGTTGTAATCTACTTGTTCCGTGTCGAAATTGAGAAGTTTTGCCCAATGCTCTTGAGTACTGATAAGTCCATGTTTGAGCATTTCGGCATAGCCTGAGAAGAAATTTTCGTTATCGAGAGTTTTTAAGAAATAGGTATCGATAAGCACACTGCCGGTGGGAGAAAAAACTCCTATCTCGTTTTTTAACCCATTGAAGTTGATGCCTGTCTTTCCGCCCACCGATGCGTCTACCATGGCAAGCAGTGTAGTGGGAATATTAATGTAATCTATCCCGCGCTTAAAAGTAGAAGCGGCGAATCCGCCTAAATCAGTAACCATTCCGCCCCCTAGATTAATTAAGAGAGAATGACGAGTGGCTCCTTCGTTACTGAGCTGAGTCCATACGTCAGCCAAAGTTTCTAAGTCCTTATGCGCATCTCCTGCACCAATAGTGATTATGTTAGCTTCTTGCAAACAATTTATATTGTTTAGCAAAGGAAGACACAGTTGTTTGGTATGTTCATCGGTGAGTATAAATAACTTATCGAAAGAGTATTCATTTACGACCTTGATAATACTCTCTTTTAAATTTTGGCAGATAATCACTTCTTGTTTCTTCATCCTCTTCGTTCATTAATGCTGCAAACTTACGCTAAAAACATAAAAAAGCAAAATCATTATCGGTATTTAGTTGCGAATAAGTACCTTTGCAATCATAAATAAAACAAAAAGAAATGAAAGCACTATTGCCTGTGTATTGCCGCATATTGGGTTATGCCATTCTGTTACTATCTATTTTTATCCCTTTCGGATTGTATATTTATGGAATGCTCAATGATGCTAACCTATTGTTATACAAAGAATCTGTTAAGTTGTTCATGATTGCCGGTATGCTTATGATACTTTTGGCTTATACAAAAGATGAGAATGAAGAAACGTCCAAAATACGTATTGGAGCTATGCGTAATGCTCTTTGGCTGACTATTATCTTTGTGTTTATCAGTATGCTGATTAGATTATATAATGATAATTTGTCTGAAGTGGAATCTTCTTCTTTTATCATCTTTATGGCAATGAACGTTATTTGTCTCGAATTTGGGATAAAGAAAGCAACGGTCGATAAAGTTTTTAAAAGGAAATAAAACTTTATATTAAACCTTTTATAGAATAGTTTTTAATAGAATGACTATTCTACAAAAAAAGCTTGATGAAAAATAGATTAACCTTATTTTTGCTGTGCTTTTTATATTGAATATCAATTATTTTGTGTACGTTTGCTGTCAAACAACTGTGTAAATTGTATTTAAAATGATTGATTGGAGTGGGTTATTGAATCAAATATTAACGGTTTCTCTTAATGTCTTATATTTTGGAGCCATCTTAGGGACTATTGTCATGGTTATTCTTGATAATCGTAATCCGGTGAAGACAATGGCTTGGATACTTATTCTTACTTTTTTACCTTTTGTGGGACTTGTTTTCTATTTTTTCTTTGGACGAACCAATCGGCGTGAACGCATTATTAGTAAGAAAAGTTATAATCGATTGATGAAAAGACCGATGGAGGAGTTCGTAGCACAAGAATCTTTTGAAATACCGTTGCAACAGTCACTCTTAATGAGCCTTTTTCGAAATACAGCACAAGCATTGCCTTTTGAAGGAAATCAAGTGGATATCTATACTAATGGACTTTCGAAACTTCAATCCTTAATATGTGAATTGTATAAAGCAAAGCATCATATTCATTTGGAATATTATATTTTCGAGAACGATGCGGTTGGTAGATTTGTGCGTGATGTGCTGCTCGATAAAGCAAAAGAAGGGGTTCAGATACGTCTTCTCTACGATGATGTAGGTTGTTGGCAAGTAAGTAATCAGTTTTACGAAAAAATGAGAGAAGGCGGTATCGAAGTTCGTAGCTTTCTCAAAGTGAGATTCCCGCTGTTTACCAGCAAAGCCAATTACCGCAATCACCGAAAGATGGTTATTATTGATGGAAATGTAGGCTTTGTGGGAGGAATGAATATAGCCGAAAGATATATTAAAGGCTTAACGTGGGGATGTTGGAGGGATACTCATATCATGATAAAAGGGAAAGCTGTATATGGTTTGCAAACGGCTTTTTTAATGGATTGGTATTTTGTTGACCGAACATTAATTACTTCGGAACGTTTCTTCCCAAAGATAGAGGAACAAGGCGATTCATTGATGCAAATTGTAACTTTTGATCCGGTAGGCGAATGGAAAGAAATTATGCAGGGACTTACGCTTGCCATCATGAACGCAAGGAAATATTTTTTTATCCAAACTCCTTATTTCCTTCCTACCGAAACTATATTATCCGCACTACAAACTGCTGCGCTTGCCGGAGTAGATATTCGCATTATGATGCCCCAAAAGGCTGATAATCGTATTATTCAATTAGGCTCTTGCTCTTATCTGAAAGATATACTTAAGGCTGGTGTAAAAGTGTATTTCTATCAAACAGGTTTCTTACACTCTAAGCTAATGGTATCAGACGATATGTTGTCTACGGTGGGCTCTACAAATATGGACTTTCGTAGTTTTGAACACAATTTTGAAGTGAATGCTTTTATGTACGATAAGCAAACGGCTTTGCGTATGAAAGAGATATTCTTTCGCGACCAGAAAGAATGTGTTCAAGTGATGATGAAACAATGGGAAAGTCGTCCTTTACGTCGAAAAGCTCTTGAATCTATTGTACGTATCTTAGCTCCGCTGCTTTGAGAAAAGAGAAAAGTTGACGCTTCCGTAAATTCTTCGTTCAAGAAAATTAGGATGTGTCTCAAAACTATTCGTTTTTCCATGCTCAAGTACAAATAAACCATCTTCTTTCAATAAGTCTTTCTCGAAAATAAGGTCGGGAAGAGTAGAAAGCGTAGCAAGGTCATAGGGAGGGTCGGCAAAGATAAAGTCAAATTGATCATGACATCCGGACAAGTACTTAAATACATCGCCACGTAAAGGAAAACATTTATCTGTCTTTACCTCTTGCATCACTTGACTGATAAAAGCATGATGTTTCCCTTCCTTTTCTACCGAAATAACTCGGCTGCAACCACGAGATACTAGTTCGATACTAATACTTCCTGTGCCGGAAAAGAGATCAAGCGCAACAGCATCTTCCCAATCCATATAGTTGTTCAGTACATTGAATAGGTTTTCCTTAGCGAAGTCCGTAGTAGGACGTGCTTTAAATGTACGAGGAACTTCGAACCGTCTGCTCTTGTATATACCGCTAATTACTCTCATCTTTCTTCTCTTTTGTGTTGCGCAAAGATACGAAATGTTTTATATTCTTAGGTTGACAATTCAATATTAGTGTTATCTTTGTACATCGTAAAATTAGAATAGTATGATAACGTTACATATAGAGCAAAATACCTGCATCAAATGCGGCAAATGCGTAAAGGTATGCCCTTCCGGAATCTTCACTCAAAGTAAAGCAACAGAAGCTGTCGGGTTGGTTAATATAGAGACTTGCATCGGTTGCGGGCACTGTGCGGACGTTTGTCCTACAGGTTCAGTTCGGCATTCCGAATTTCCGATAGAGAAAGTACATTCGATTGATTACTCTCAAATGCCCACTCCTGAGCAAACAATGCTTTTACTAAAAGCCCGTCGTTCCAATCGTACGCTTACTTCTAAACCTATCCCTGCCGATGCGTTGGATAAGATACTTGAAGCTGCTCATTGTGCTCCTACGGCTACGAATGCTCAAACGGTTTCTTTTACTTTAGTAACCAATCCGCAAGAACTTAAACGAATAAGCGATTATACGATTCGTATATTCGATGGTGTGGCTAAAATGCTTTTAAATCCGTTGGCTAAATTTGCATTGAAGCCGTTTTTATCAAGTGTTTATAAGTATGTGCCCATGTTTGAGGACTTAAAGAAAGCTCATGTAGCAGGCGAAGATCCTATTCTACGCAAAGCAACAGCTGTGCTCTTTATTCATACTCCAAAGTCCAATCGCTTTGGCTGCGAAGATTCGAATTTAGCTTATCAAAATGCTTCATTAATGGCAGAGAGCTTAGGTATTAGTCAAGTTTATATGGGCTTTGTTCTTACAGCTATTAAACAAGATAAAAAGAAAGAACTCGCTAAGATGTTCGGTATTGATGGTAGCATTCATGCGATAATGGCCTTAGGAATACCAACATTTAGGTATGCGAACTATACCGACCGAAAAGAAATAAATTGTACTAATATAAAATAACAAAGATAGAAATGATAAAGAAATGTATGTTTACACTTGTGTTGGGGCTGCTTAGCTTTGGTGTTGTGGCACAAGAAAAAGATTCTACTGAGGAAGAAGGTTTTGAGTTTACCACTGTAAAAGAATGTCCAATAACAAGCATAAAGAATCAGAATCGTTCGAGTACCTGCTGGAGCTTTTCGTCTGTGGGTTTTATCGAATCGGAATTGTTACGTAAAGGGAAAGGTACATTTGATCTTTCGGAAATGTTTATTGTGCATCATACCATGATAGATCGTGCCGTTAATTATGTACGTTTGCATGGAGAAAGTTCTTTTGCTCCCGGTGGAAGTTTTAATGATGTTTTCTACTGTTTGGCTAATTATGGTATCGTTCCACAAGAAGCAATGAATGGTATTCAATATGGTGATACTCTTCCTGTTCATAATGAGTTGGATGTTGTTGCAGAAGCGTATGTAAAAGCAATTGCAGGCAGCGAGTTGAAAAAACTAACGCCCGTGTGGAAACAAGGTTTAATAGGCATTTATGATACCTACTTAGGTGTATGCCCGCAGCAATTTTTTTATAAGGGAAAGAATTATACACCTCAAACTTTTGCTAAAGAATTAGCGATTGATGTAAACGATTATGTTTCGATTACTTCCTATACTCACCATCCTTTCTATGAACCGTTTGCTATTGAAGTTCAGGACAATTGGAGAATGGGCAACTCTATCAACTTGCCACTCGACGAAATGATGGAAGTGATAGACAACGCTATTGGGAAAGGTTATACCGTAGCATGGGGAGCAGATGTGAGTGAAACGGGATTTAGCAGAGATGGAGTGGGAGTAATGCCCGATGACGCTCATGGCTAAGTGGACAGGGATGTCGATTGCCAATCGTCGCAAGGAACTTACTTCACGTCCATTGCCCGAAAAAACTATTACTCAAGAAATGAGACAAACAGCTTACGATAATTGGGAAACAACTGACGACCATGGTATGCTTATTTATGGAATAGCCAAAGATCAAATGGGAAAACCTTATTATATGGTTAAAAATTCGTGGGGCAAGTCGAGCAAATACAATGGTATTTGGTATGTATCTAAAGCGTTTGTCGCTTATAAAACGATGAATATAGTTATTCATAAGGATGCGTTACCTAATACTATAGCTACTAAAATAAAGAAAAGCTAAGCTTTCAAGCAATAATCCGTATGCTATTAATCAATACGTAAATGGGAATTAAACAATGTCTTATTTGGCTAAAGCGTTTTCGTTACCGGGAAGGGTATGGAGTGCATTCACCTTTTGCCTATAACTTGATTACACAAGTGATTTACGAGAAGTTACCCTATTATGCTTATGAAGAACTTGATGAGGCAGGAAAAGAATTACTTAAAAATTCAAAGATTGATAAATTTCGTAAGAAGATATTATTGAGCACAAAGGTGAATCGATTACTTTTTAGATTGGTAAATCGAACGCAGCCCGAAACAATACTAGAAATAGGCACGAGCATTGGCTTATCTGCCATGTATTTATCTGCTGCCAAAAAAAAAGTTCGCATGATAACCATTGATAGGCAACAGAAAATAGAGAAATCAATAGCTGACGCACTCGCTAGCTTGAGATCTCTAGACATGGTGCATATTCATAGGATTGCAGATTATAGTGAGGCGTTCGAATTGTGCCGTAAGGGAATGCACTCTCATACACTTTGTGTTGTAGAAGGCATTCATCAAACAAAGGATATAACAGAATGGTGGGAGAAAATAAAAGCTGATGAAAGCGTTTCGATAACTTTCGATTTATATGAGTTAGGACTTATCTTCTTTGATCAAACAAAAACGAAGCAAAACTATATCATTAACTTCTAAATAAGCAGAAATATGAAGAAGAGTGGAATATATACGAAAACGGGAGATAAGGGAACGACTGCTCTAGTGGGAGGAACGAGAGTGGCTAAAACTCATATCCGATTGGAAGCTTATGGTACAGTGGACGAACTAAATGCTCATTTAGGCTTGCTTCTTACTTACGTGACTGATGAAAGAGATAGAGAATTGCTGCTTCGTATTCAGAATAAACTGTTTTCGGTAGGCTCTTATTTAGCTACCGATCAACAGACAACTCAATTAAATACGGCAAGTTATATTCTGCCTTTAGATATTGCTTCTTTAGAAAATGCTATTGATGAGATGGATGATTCGCTTCCACCGCTTTGTGCGTTTGTATTACCGGGTGGAGCTAGAGGAGCTGCTGTCTGTCATGTTTGTCGTACTGTTTGTCGACGTGCCGAACGGCTGATTATTGCACTTTCAGAGACTATTGAAATCGATGATAATGTGTTAGCATACGTCAATCGTCTGTCAGATTATTTATTTGTTCTTTCTCGCAAGATTAATATGTGTGAAAAACGCAAAGAAATATATTGGAATAAAGATTGTAAGTGAATTAATTTGTTATACTTTTGCGGAAAATAAAGAATAACGAGTATTCACGTTAAAATAAAAGAAGCTATGTATTGGACATTAGAATTAGCATCTAAATTAGAAGATGCCCCTTGGCCGGCAACTAAGGATGAACTTATTGATTATGCTATGCGTTCAGGCGCACCTTTGGAAGTGATAGAAAATCTTCAAGAAATGGAAGACGAAGGAGAGATATATGAAAGCATAGAAGATATATGGCCTGATTATCCAAGTAAGGAGGACTTTTTCTTTAACGAGGAAGAATATTGACGGAAGGCAAACATAAGGTTGTCTCCGACATTGCGGATGATAGGGATAATGCGGATTATACACGAGTAAATCAACAGTATCCTTATCATCTGCTTTTCTTTTATAGTCTGGTTTGCACAATTTATTAGCCGTTTGATAGTTTATTAAAGGAATGGCGTTTATCTGTATGCTTGATGAATCTTAAAAAAATAGGCTTGCTTTGCTGCTCTTTGCTTTGCTGTTTGTCGGGCAAAGCTCAGTTTGACACCCAATTCAGTCAGTATTGGGGATTGACGGGATATTATAATCCTGCTTATGCCGGACAGACAGATAAGCTGAATCTTTATGGTACATATAGTATGCAGCTTTTAGGATTTACCAATGCGCCACAATCAATGTATTTTGGTGCGGATATGCCTTTTAAACTTTTTGGAAAGAAACAAGGTGTGGGCATAGGTTTTCTTAATGAAGGAATCGGACTGTTTCGTAATCAAAAGTTTTGGGCACAATATTCGTATAAGGTGAAGTTATGGGGAGGGAGTTTGGGACTAGGTATACAAGTTGGTGCTTTGAATCTTTCTTTTAATCCTGATAAAATAGACTTTGGTGAGGATGTGGAGAACAAGAATGACCCTGCTTTCCCTGCTGCAGAAGCTACGGGGATGGGATTAGACGCAGGAGCAGGGGCTTATTATTCTCATCCTTTGCTTTATGTGGGTTTTTCGGCTTTTCATCTAAATGCTCCTACTGTTCACATGGGTGAAAATAATGAAATGAAGGTAGATCCTATACTTTATTTTATAGCGGGATGCAATATTAAAACAAAGAATCCGTTATTTTCTATACAGCCGTCTATGCTGCTGAAAAGTGATTTTGTAGCAACAAAGGTGGATTTAACAGCGCGCTTATCTTATACGTGGAACGAAAAGAGCTATTACGGAGGACTGTCTTATAGTCCAAATAGTTCGGTAGCTTTCTTGATAGGTGCTAAAATAGGAGATATAAGTGTTGGCTATGCTTATGATATGTTCACATCCAAAATAGGAATAGGAAATGGCAGTCACGATATCTATATTAACTATTCGATGGATATGAACTTTTTTAATAAGAGTAAGAATAAACATAAGAGTATACGCATATTATAATGAATATGAAAAAGTTATTATTGATTGTATGTATCATTGTCTCTCTTTCTTCTTGTCTAGGGGCTGTTGGCGGATCTTCTGCCGGGGGAGAACTAACGGGAGTGAGTGCGATGGCATGGAACGAACCCACTCCTTATGGAATGGTTTTAATCAAACGAGGTTCTTTGAAAGTTGGTCCGGCAGAACCAGATAGTTTATGGGGAACTACTACTCCAACAAAAGAAGTTTCGGTAGATGCTTTTTGGATGGATGAAACGGAGATTACTAATTCCAAATATAAGCAATTTGTATATTGGGTGCGCGATTCCATTATTCGTGAGCGCCTTGCTGACCCTGCTTATGGAGGAAACGAACTCTTCAAGATTGAAGAGGATAAATTGGGAAATCCGGTTAAGCCTCATTTAAATTGGAATAAACCTATTCCTTGGCGAAAAGCCACCGAAGATGAGCAATTAGCTATCGCCAGTGTTAGTATGGTGCATCCGATAGAAGGAACTACTATGTTGGATGCTAAGCAGATGAACTATTCTTACGAGATTTATGACCACACTCAAGCTGCTTTGCGGAAGAACAGATTGAATCCGGCAGATAGAAATAGGAATACAGATATTCCGGTGAATGCCGAAGAAGTGATTATGATATCTAAGGATACTGCTTATATTGATGAGGAAGGGCGTATTATTAATCAAACGGTAACTCGTCCACTTTCCGGCTTGCACGATTTTTTGAATAGTTATATAGTGAATATTTATCCTGATACTACTTGTTGGGTAAATGATTTTCAAAATGCTTATAACGAACCTTACATGAAGCTCTATTTTAGTCATCCGAGCTACAACGATTATCCTGTGGTAGGCGTAAGTTGGGAGCAAGCAAATGCCTTTTGTGCATGGCGTACCAATTATTTAATGGCAGGTCTTACGGGGTCAGCTCGACAGATTCAACGTTATCGTTTGCCCTCTGAAGTGGAATGGGAATATGCTGCAAGGGGTTCAGAAGGAAATATGTACCCTTGGAAAGAAGCAGAGACAAAGTCGGAAAAGGGCTGCTTTTATGCTAACTTTAAGCCGGATAGAGGCAATTATACCAAAGATGGCAACTTGATTACTACTCGGGTAGGTGCTTATTCTCCTAACTCTAATGGTTTGTACGATATGGCGGGCAATGTGGCAGAATGGACTTCAACGGTTTACACTGAGGCAGGGGTGTTGTCTATGAATGATATGAATCCGGATCTGAAATACAATGCAGCTAAAGAAGACCCCTACATGATGAAGAAGAAAACAATTAGAGGTGGTTCATGGAAAGATGTGGCAGCTTTTATCCGTTCAGACGCAAGAGCTTATGAATATCAAAATGAGAGCCGTTCGTATGTTGGTTTCCGCTGTGTAAGAACTCAAGTGGGGTATAACAAGAAAGGTAAATAATAAAGATAAGAACTATGACTAACAATAAAAAAAACAGCTTTACCCGTAAACTTCAAGACTTTATGGCGAGCTATAATGGGAAGGTAATACTGAATTATGCTTATAGTTGGGGAGCATCGGTAGTAATTTTGGGAGCATTGTTTAAGCTTACACACTTGCCGGGGGCTAACTTTATGTTATTTGCAGGTATGGGTACGGAGGTATTAGTGTTTTTTATCTCAGCCTTTGACCGTCCTTATAAATCTTATAAATGGGAAAGTGTTTTCCCTAGTATCAAGATATCCGGTGCGGATTATGGTAAGAAAGAAGAGAACCAAACAGACGAATTGGATAATAACCTAAAGAATGCAGCAACGGTAGCTGCTTTTGCTGCGCAAGCAGGCAATCATGGTGGCAATGTTGTTGGAAACACCGGAAGTGGTGTGGTCATAAACTCAACACCAAATGATGAAACCATACCAATGGGCGGATCTCCTGCTGTGGGTGGTACTTATATTATAGGCGGCAATTCGGTAGGTAGTGGCATTAGTGCGGAAGCGGCGGCTAATTCTCCCGAAGTGGCAGATGCTACAGAACTTTATTTGTCGCAATTGCAGGGGATGACCGATACACTGAAGCGATTTAATGAAGCAACCAATTCTTTAACTCAAGTGTCAGATACCTTATTGGATTCATACAAGAGCATTACCGACAATTCAGACGACATCACTACTAATTCTAAAGGATACGTGCAGCAGATGGAGTCGCTCAATCGTAATCTATCCGGTTTAAATACTATCTACGAAATACAGCTAAAGAGTATTAGCTCTCAAATTGACACTATTGACAAAGTGAATGTGGGATTAAATCGTATACGTGAAATGTATGAAGGTTCTACGGATAACAGTCAAAAGTTTAATGAAG
>JAVVPX010000083.1:0-10503 GCA_036655555.1 Bacteroidaceae bacterium
ACTTTTCGCCTTCTGTTACTTTGATGAACACGTCTACCGTATTCTCAGAGTAAGGAGATACGCTATCCATCACTATTTGAGCATCACGATAGCCTAATTCATTGTATTTGTCGATGATAAGTTGCTTATCTTCGGTGTATTTTTCAT
The DNA here is from genome assembly GCA_036655555.1 of Bacteroidaceae bacterium. Classification (GTDB taxonomy): domain Bacteria; phylum Bacteroidota; class Bacteroidia; order Bacteroidales; family Bacteroidaceae; genus Bacteroides. The sequence goes on from JAVVPX010000083.1 coordinate 148, forward strand.
TAATAAACTTCTTGGTACGGAACAAGTGTTTTAGATTTCCTTTTTCATTGGTCTTCTTCATCACCCATTTAAGTTTCTTTGTGCTAATGGCACTATTACCCACAATTGTTATCTTGTGAACTTTAACTTTGGCTTTCTTGTCTATATTGATGTCTACAATTACTTGATTTTCATTAGAAACATCATCCTTTTGCACAATCACTACTTCTGCATTCTTAAAACCTTTGTCGTCGAAGTGCTTCTTGATTAATATTTTTGCTCGGTCTACCAAATTAGGCGTAATTTGACTTCCCTTTATCAATCCTAATTTAGCTTCCAAGTCTTCTCTTTCAGACTTTTTGATGCCGTTGTAATTGATTTGCGAGATGCGGGGGCGCTGAGTTAATGCAATGTTTAAGAATATCTTTTCTCCTTCAATTTTAGTGGCGGTGATGTTTACGTTAGAGAATAGTCCATGCTTCCAATAACGTTTGATAGCTTGAGTAATTTCTTCTCCCGGCACAGTAATTGTTTGTCCTACCGATAGTCCCGATAATCCGATAAGCACATAATCTTCGTAGTTCTTTACTCCTGTAACCTCAATGCCTCCGATTTCATATTTCTTGGGCGTACCCGAATATAAAATCACAGGATTGGAATTGGTGGTATTGTCAGTTTCTTGCGCAAAGCCCGAGAATACGAAGCAGAAGCAGCAGATAAATGTTAGTAGTATAGAGGAAATACGATAATACATCTTATATAGTTTATATTTGTTCACTTGTTTTGCCAAATCGGCGTTCTCTCTTTTGATAATCGTAGATAGCTTTATAGAATTCTTCTTCCTTGAAGTCAGGCCAGAACGTTTCACAGAAATAGAGTTCCGAATAAGCGCATTGCCAAAGCAAATAGTTGCTCAATCGAACTTCTCCTCCTGTACGAATTAGTAATTCGGGGTCGGGCATGAAGTTGGTGGTTAGGTGAGACGAAATCATTTGTTCATCTATATTATCGATAGAAGTCTTTCCTTCTTGTATTTCTTTGGTTATTTGTTTGGCTGCTTCCACTATTTCCCATTTGGACGAATAGCTTAATGCTAGCACTAGGCGCATTCCCGTATTGTGTGAGGTATGCTCTATGCATTCGTTTAAACGTTGTTGTACATTCTCGGGTAGTTTATCGAAATCGCCAATGGTAGAGAAGCTAATATTGTTTTTCATAAAAGTTTCCTCTTCTATGGAGTTGATGAGCAAATGCATCAGAGCTGATACTTCATCAGCCGGTCTATTCCAATTTTCGGTAGAGAATGTGTATAAGGTAAGGAACTTGACTCCCAGTCTCGCGGCTTCTTCTGCTATGATATGCACAGTCTCGGCTCCGGCTTGATGTCCGTAGCTTCTTTCGTGCCCACATTGTTTAGCCCATCTTCCATTCCCATCCATAATGATGGCAATATGTTGAGGTATGCGGTTTAAATCAAGTTCTTCTTTATATAGCATGTCGCATTATAAGTTATTACATTTCCTATATCTTGGAAAGAGGTCGTAGGTGATAAACACTGTTGTAAACGAATAACTATCTTTGTTTTTCAATCCACTACCTTTAATTCCATACGGGTTGTTCAATTGTAATCCGTTCTTATTGGTTACATCCAATTGGTCTGATAAGCTGAACCGCATGGTAAATTCACATCCTATATTTAGGCGTTTGGCTAATTTATATTTTACTCCCACGCCTATTGGTAAATTTACCGTAAAGACAGCTTTGGCAGGCGCGGGCGCAAAAGTAAATCCAAAGCCTCCTAATATATAAGGCGTGAATCTTCTGCTACCTTTATAGCCTTCCCCTGTTCCGTAACCCCAAAAATTATATTCAAACTGCGCACCTAAATCAAAGATACTCCGTTTGAAACTACTTTGCTGATTGCCGGGATACGCATTTTTAAAATCTTTTGTATTACCCGAAATTCTCCCCATCGCAAAGTCTGCTTTAATTGCCATGTGAGGATTGAATATATACCTCCCTATGACACCTCCTGCAAATCCAAGGTCTTTAAATGGGGTCGTATAATTTGCGTCTCCCATATAAAAACTACCTCCCAACATAGCTCCTAGCTCCATTTTATATTCCAACTCTTGAGCGGGAACATAAATAGAAAAGGTTATCAGCATTGCAAATATAGTAAGCGTTTTATTAATAAATGTCATACCTACATATTTTATAAGTTTGTATATCCCATTAACAAAACGCAGGTTTACTCTTTTAATTATCTAATTGTCTTACTTTTATTGTTTGATGAACCCTAATCTATTGATTCTTCCTTTCCAAATTCCACCGTTGTTGCTACGCACAATCCAAATAAAATTATCTTTGTCTACTACGCATGAGTAGGCTCCACCATTAGTAAATTCTTTTGGGAAACTAAGGTTTTTCTTTACTTCTTTCCATGTTTTACCATCATCGAGTGAAGAATAAAATGCTTGGAAAGGAGTTATTACCTTGCCGTTACTTATCCCTTCTCCACCAAAGGCTAAGAGTTGATTATTGTAACGAATGATTGTTAAGTTCTTTAGGTTAGGACAATCAAAAATGTTTTCGTCTTCCGGAGAATACTTTGCCCATGTGGTTGAATTGGAGTATGTGCCCCAAACAGCAGCTGCTGTATCTGTTTCGTTTATTATCCCGGCTATTACAATCTTTTCGATGTCGGGGTTAGACTTAGATACATAAGCGGCAGTCGACGTACTAATTGTTTTAAGGAAGTCGGAAGGTGTATTATTGCCTTCTTCCCACTTCTCACCATCGGATGTCTGAACAAACTTTTCGCCTCTTATTCCCGTGAGTTTAACGTCTTCTTTGTAGAGTCTTGTGTTTATGGGCGCATTGTCGAAAGCGGCTATCATATTGGTTATTCCGGCAGAAGTTGCGTTTCCTACCGTCCAAGCAATACCATCAACAGAAGCAGATACATTACCATCGCTTACTATAAAGAGTTTGTTTTTGAACGTGATTGCCGAAGAGCAATCCGCCTTGGTGATGGTAGAGGATTTCTTCCATGTTTTGCCATCTTTTATGCCTGTGACATAAACGCTTACATTATTGCCTTCTTGTGCGAATACATATATATTTTCGGCTAAGGTTATAGCTTTTTGCTTACCGGTAATAACGGGTAAATTATGATTTTTTACTTCGTTCCATACCAATAAATTGGGGTCTTGCTTGTGTACAAACATATCTACTTGATAGGTCTTGGTCACATTATAATCTGCGGCATGAACAATGAAACTTACCTTGTTCGTGAAGTCTAAAGAATCGGTACTTGCCCAATAGAAAGTAGTATCTGCAAGGTTGTTAATTCGCTTTTCGTATTTAACTTCCACAGCAGAACCGCCTATGCTAAGATTTATTAGCTGTTTTTTCAGGTTTGTTCCCTTAGGCAGAGAATCCGGATTGAATATTCTTCCACTTATCTGGTCGATAGTGAATGGACGACGATTGGGATTGGTGGCAGTATTGCTAACATTGATAGTATCTAACAGCACAGTATCTTTGCCTAAAACAGTCTTAGCGTCAGTAAAAGTGACCACATTTGTAAGCGAGAAGCTCGTAACAGTTGCATCTGTACCGTATTCTAATGTCGTTTCGTTGTCAAGACAAGAAGTGAAAGTAAGTGACACTATTAAGAAACTTACAATTACTGATAAAAACTTTATATTCATTGAATAAGCATTGTTTATTTATAAGTTGCAAAAATAGGAACATTTTTCTCTAATTCGGGCATAACAAGCAAGTTTTATATAAAATTATAGATAAATTGAGGTCTTATTGGTTATTAACGCATAGTAATAGCTAAAGTGTTCATGCTTACAAATTAAAGAAGCAGTTCATGTTCTCGAGAATTTGATATTCTCTTTTTCATCATGGTAAAAAATATAAAACAGTTCAATATAGCTTTTGATTAATCCCTTAGAGAAGTTTTGAAATAATACTGAAGACTTTGAGAAACTAACAATTGATGGCTTTATATTTAAAGAAACCAATCACATAAGATTGAGTTCATCTACCAGATGAGTTGCCTGTCCGTACTTGTCTATAATGTAGAGCATATAGCGTATATCCACACCTATACATTGCTGAAGTTTAGGATGAAAAGTAAGGTCGCCACTCATCGATTCCCAATTGCCATCGAAAGCTAGTCCGAGCAATTGTCCCTCATCATTGAACATACCGCTGCCTGAATTGCCTCCGGTAATGTCGTTGTTAGAGATAAAACAGACGTTCATTTCTCCGATGGAATCGGCATATTTTCCAAAATTCTTTTGCGAAAGGAGTTTGAGTAGAGCGGGTTGTACTTCAAAGTCACTATCGCCTTTGTATTGACGTACTTTCTCGAAGATGCCGCGAGTGGTGGTGTAATAATCGTAAATGATGCCGTCGCGGGGAGAATAGTCGCCAATCATGCCAACACTTAAGCGCATGGTGGAATTAGCGTCGGGATAGAAATTATGGTCTGCCTGCATCTCTCTGATTGCCGCATTAAACAACCGCTCATTCTTTTCTATGTTGGTGTTTGCTTCTTCCACAGTTTGTTGCATATCGTAGTATTTCACTAAGAGATCGAGAGCCAACACTGCTGCGGGGTCTTCGAAGAGTACAAAAGTAGAATCTTTCCGCAACATTCTTTCGAAGCCTGCGGAAGTGGTTAGTTGCGAATGTTGGTATAGATAGTCGGCATACTTTTGATAATCGCCTTTATATTCTTTTTGAATTAAACTATATATCTCCGGTAGATATTCTGTTTCTACTTCCGCTTGATATTCTTTGAGCATAGCAACAAAAACAGTCTTGTCGAGCGAAAGATTTATATCGGTATAGGTCTTCTTGATTTTCTCTGCGTTTCTTTGTACGTTCACCGGTTCGTCGTTAAAGTCGAAATTGAGAATGCTTAAAGCTTGAACTACCAGCTCAGGCGCATTAACAAATGCTTCGCCAAAGAAAGCCAATGCTCTGACCATATTTCGGCGATTGCGATAGTTTAGTTCTAATTCCGTTAGTACATGGACGTATTTGCTTCTTTGGTCAGGATTTTGCTGAATCCATTCTTTTAGTCGCACTTCTAACGCTTGCTTTTGTTCAATAACTTTCAGCTCAGTAATAGCTTTGTTCATTCCGATGCTATTTTTCCAATAATTGGCACTTACGGCATATTTAGAGGCATACTTGATTCTGATAGAATCTTCCCTTTCCATCGCTTCTTTCCAGATAGATTGTTTGAGAGTTCGCACCTTAATCATCGCTTGATTATTTGCGTCTCTGCGTTCTTCTATGCCAAAAGAAGAAAGATATCGGTTTGTTTGTCCGGGATAGCCTAAAGTCATGCAGAAAGAGCCCTCTTGATAACCTTTTAGCGAAATGGGAGCTACGTAAGTGGGACGATAAGGAACATTGTCGGGGGAATAACTTGCCGGCTGATTATCTTTGTTTGCATAGATACGAAAGACGGAAAAGTCGCCTGTGTGACGAGGCCATACCCAATTGTCAGTATCTCCACCAAACTTTCCTATCGACGAAGGAGGCGCAAAGACCAAACGCACATCGTTGTAGTCCTTATAAACAGAAAGATAATATTCGTTTCCCTCGTAATAAGCATCTACCACTCCATGCAGTAAAGAGTCGGAAGCGGACACTTCGTCTTGCAACATCATAGCTACGGAGTCTACCGCCATCTTGCGTTCGTTCTCTGTCATTTGAGGAAGCACCGCACTCAATACTTTCTCCGTCACGTTTTCGGTGCGAACGAGAAAGCTGACAAACAGTTCCGGATTAGGCAATTCCTCAGCTTTGCTGTGAGCTGTGAATCCATCTTTTAAATAATCGTGTTCCAACGAAGTATGTTGTTGTATAGCATCGAAGCCACAATGATGATTGGTAAAGACTAGCCCTTGGTTAGACACAACTACGCCGGAACAAAAGCCGCCAAAACTTACTATGGCATCACTTAATGAAGGGTGAGCGGTGCTATACAATTGGTCGGCAGGAAGCTTTAAGCCTAAATCCTGCATGAGTTGTAATGTCGGTTTGTTGAGGTTGCCAAGCATCCACATTCCCTCATCGGCTCTTGCTATCAACACATGGAATAAGAGCAATACGGCAAACGGTAATCTTTTCATTCTATACATCAGTCTGTTCTATTCTACAATCAATTTTAAATTCTTTGTTTCTAATCTTGTTTTGAGCCATTCCGCAATCTTATGCTCTTCCTCCGGTTTGGGTTTCTTAGTGAAGTTCATCACAGCCAAAGTAATTGTGTCTACTTTCATCGAGTCGGTGGTTACTTGAGTGGTGTAAGCAATAGAAAGTGATTTAGTCTCGGGATACAATACTCTAAGCTCCGGAACTAACTTTTTGCTCACCTCATCGAATCCTTCATACTTCTTTAAGTCTTTTTCTAAAGAATGAATCTTCTTTTGTTGGTCTTGCAAGCGTTGTTCGCTATTCTTATAAAAATCTTCCATTACCATTGAGCGGATAGACGAAATGTCCATACCTTCGTTGTTCATGCCTTGATAGACAATTAACGACGTTTTTCCCAGCTTATATTTTCCTAATCTATCTTCTGCCAACGTTATAGATGTTTGAGGCACTTCGTCGCCTATGAGCACTACTTTTATTTCTTTCTTCTTGTAGTCGATAGTTTTGTTAAGTATTTGGGTATTCTTGAAGTTTAATTCTTTGTTCACAAAGTCGTTTGCTTCTTTTTCGTAGAAAGTGCTTTCTACAATGCCCATGGTAAGGTAAACAGCCGGGCACATGGTTATTACCACCAAAAGAATAATGTATCTGCGAACTGTCTTTTCCCGTACTTTGTCCACAAACTCTTTTCGTTGAAAGTGCATCACTCTCACTCCTATGAAAGTAGCCAAACTGATAAATACCGAATTGATGAAATAGAGATAAAACGCACCCAAGAAATAAAGCAGATTACCGGTAGCCAAACCAAAGCCTGCGGTACAAAGTGGAGGCATTAAGGCAGTGGCAATAGCAACTCCGGGAATCACGTTACCTTTGTCTTTGGTAGAGAGTGCAATTACTCCTGCTAAGCCACCTAACAATGCGATGAAAACGTCATAAATGGAAGGAGAAGTGCGTGCTAATAGTTCCGATTGCGCCCCTTCCAAAGGGGTAAGCATAAAGTAGATGGTAGCGGTTGTTACGCTAAATGCCGTAGTAATAAGGAAGTTCTTCAACGAGCGTTTCATGAGTTCAAAATCATTGAGCCCAACGGCTAAGCCAATGCCCATAATAGGTCCCATTAAGGGAGAGATAAGCATTGCGCCAATGATGACAGCAGTAGAATTTACATTCAGTCCCAAAGAGGCAATAAAGATGGCGAAGATAAGAATCCAAAGATTTGCTCCTTTAAACTCTACTCCCTTGCGGATAGATTCCACGGTTGCCAATTCATTGTCTTTGTCTTTGCTAAGATCGAGATATTCACTAATGAATTTCTTGATTGCCATAATGTTACGGGGTGATTCTGACATTACTGTTTCTTTATTAAGCGGTTTATAATAGGTATTTGACTTAATGGAAAATCGTTTTTAATAGTGTATGCGATGAAGACAAACAACAATAACGTACGGAAACTCAAACGGAGATAAATATTCTCTATTGGCACGTACATGGCTAACAGATAGAGTATTACCGACAATAAAGTGTATTTGCCGATGCTCTTTAAATCGTAATGAATAGGATACTTCTTTTGACCTATCCAATAAGAGATAATCATCACCGTAGCATAACCGATAAATCCTGCCCAAGCACAAGCTATATATCCGTACATAGGAACAAAAACAATATTCAGCACCACAATGATTACGCAACCAATCAATGAGAAGTAAGCACCCCACTTAGTTTGGTCGATGAGCTTATACCAGAACGAGAGATTGAAATAAATTCCCATAAACATTTCCGCTGCCATCACGATGGGCACTACTTGCAATCCTACCCAATAGTCGGGAGCTATAATGTGCCGTAGAATATCTAAGTAGAACATTACTGTAAGGAAAGCTAATAAGGTGAAGATTATAAAGAACTTCATAGCTGTGGCATACATTTGCCTATTGTCTTTGTCTTTACTTTTGCCGAACACAAAAGGTTCGTACGCATACCGAAAAGCCTGAGTAAACATTGCCATAATCATGGCTATCTTACTTGCAGCTCCATAAATGCCTAATTGAACGGCTGCTTCAGGTGTCTTTCCCATCACAAATGGGAAAATAATCTTGTCCACCGTTTGATTAAGAATGCCTGCTAAACCTAATATCAAAATAGGAAACGAATATTTAAACATACGCTTCATCAATTCCTTATTGAAAGTGTATTTAAATCCTATCAACTCCGGTATCAAAGCAAGAGTGATGCCGCCCGTGCAAAGTAAGTTTGCCAAAAACACGTAGCCAACTCCATAAGAGGGATGATAGAACCAAGAAACTAAGTCCGGATGCGATTGATACAAAGCCGGTGCCCATACAAAGAAAAGTAGATTGAGCAGAATATTGGAGAAGATGAACAGCAATTTCAGAGAAGCAAAACGTATGGGACGCTTCTTATAACGAAGATAAGCGAAAGGGATAGACTGAAAAGCGTCCAAGGCTACTACAATACTCATCATTGCCACAAAGTCGGGATGACTTTCGTAACCCAAGAAGTTGGATATAGGATGTAGAAAAGTAAAACAGAGGAGGACAAACAACAACGATGTGCCCCCTATCGAAAGTAAAGTGGTAGAATATACTGTCTGCGGATTCTCTTCGCTTTTGTTCGCGAAACGAAAAAATCCTGTTTCCATACCGTAAGTAAGTAAAATAAGGAGCAGTGCAGTAATTGCGTACACGTTAGTAACCACTCCATATCCACCGGAAGCAGCAGAAAGTTTTGCCGTATAAAGCGGCACTAAAAGATAATTTAAGAATCGACCAATGATGCTGCTCATCCCATAGATAGCAGTGTCTTTTGCTAATGATTTCAGTCCGGCCATAGTGCTGTTTTATTCCATTTATCTATTCGCAAAACAAAGTTTGCTGACTGTTGTAAATACTTCGTCCAAGATGCTTATAAGCCAATTCGGTGACTTCTCTTCCTCTAGGAGTTCGTTTCAAGAACCCTTCTTTGATAAGGAAAGGTTCGTAAACTTCCTCAATCGTACCGGCATCTTCCCCCAATGCAGTAGCAATGGTAGTTAATCCCACGGGACCGCCTTTGAACTTATCGATGATGGTACAGAGTATCTTGTTGTCTATCTCATCCAATCCGTACTTATCTATATTGAGTGCTTCGAGCGCAAATTTAGCAATCTTGGGATCTATACTTCCCGAACCTTTTACTTGTGCAAAATCTCGAACTCGGCGAAGCAAAGCATTCGCAATACGGGGCGTACCACGGCTGCGCGAAGCTATTTCTTGAGCAGCTTGCGACGAACAAGGAACGTTGAGTATGCCCGACGAACGTTTGATAATGCCCGAAAGCACTTCGTCGTCGTAGTATTCTAAATGTAGATTAATGCCAAAGCGTGCACGTAAAGGAGCTGTTAGCAGTCCGCTTCGAGTAGTTGCGCCCACCAAAGTAAAGGGGTTTAAATCTATTTGAATACTTCTTGCCGAAGGACCTTTGTCTATCATAATGTCGATGCGATAATCTTCCATTGCTGAGTAGAGATATTCCTCAACGATAGGCGAAAGACGGTGTATCTCATCAATGAAAAGCACATCGTTAGGTTCGAGACTTGTCAATACTCCGGCTAAATCGCCCGGCTTATCAAGTACCGGACCGGAAGTAACTTTAAAACCTACCCCCAATTCGTTAGCGATAATGTTCGACAAAGTTGTCTTTCCCAATCCGGGAGGTCCGTGCAGCAGGACGTGATCTAATGCTTCGGCACGTAAACGAGCTGCTTTTACAAAGATGCGTAAGTTCTCCACTACCTTATCCTGACCGTTAAAGTCCTGAAAGTTTAGTGGTCGCAAGGCATTCTCATAATCCCGCTCCTTAGTCGACAGCTGATTGTCTCTTATATCAAAGTCTTCTTCCATATCTCATGCATAAATAGGAAGCAAAGGTATAAAAAACATTCGTTCTCCTCTATTTTCCATTCTATTCTTTTCTTTTGAAAGTTGTTCAAACTTACTAATTGCTTGCTTCATTTCTATATATCTTAATTAATCTTGTTTTCATGAAAGTAATCAACCGACAGGTACGATTCTCTATATTGGTTCACCGATACCGAAGTGCACTAACTCAATAATTACAACAAAAGCTCAGAAGAGCTAATTAGTGAGAAAAAAGTGTTTTGTCAATATTTCAGAACCCCAAATAAGGACG
>JAVVPX010000084.1:0-10165 GCA_036655555.1 Bacteroidaceae bacterium
AATTAATGCTGTTGCTAAGTTGCCTATTTATAGGCATCGGTTTGGTGACTGCCCAAAACTCAAGGGTGACCGGTGTGGTTGTTTCTGAAGAGGATGGGCAACCCGTTGTTGGAGCTTCTGTTTTGGTTAAGGGTACTACAATAGGTACTATTACCGACATAGATGGTAAGTTTATTTTGCCAAATGTTCCAAGTTCTGCAAAGACTTTGCAAGTTTCGTATATTGGAATGAAATCGGAAGAAGTAGGAACGCAAAAAGGAAATCTCAAAATAACATTGGTATCTGATGCTAAAACTTTAGACGAGATAGTTGTAACAGCAGTCGGTATTAAACGCTCTGAAAAATCTTTAGCATACGGAGCTAGCCAAGTTAATAGTGAAACAATTACTAAAAATGGTGATAGAAGTATGTTAGATGCTCTATCCGGGAAAATGGCAGGTGTGAGCATCTCAAGTGCTTCAGGTGCCGCAGGTGCTTCTACCAGAGTATTGCTTCGCGGCTTTTCTTCCTTAAATGGAAGCAACCAACCTCTTTTTGTTATTGATGGTGTTCCCGTAAGTAATGATATCTTAAAAAACGAGGCAGGGAATGATTTAGGTAACAATACAGACTTTGGTAATGGCATCAATGATATCAATCCCAATGATATTGAATCAATGACTGTACTAAAAGGCGCTTCTGCTGCTGCTCTTTATGGCTCACGTGCGGCTAATGGAGCTATAATGATTACCACGAAAAAAGGAAAGAATGATGAAAGAATGAAAATAGATTTCACTAGTAACACTACATTCTCTATGCCGGGAGTGCTTCCTGATTTTCAAAATAGATATGGACAAGGATGGGGATTTGCTAACTCTTCTCTTGAGAATGGTAGTTGGGGTCCTAAATTAGATGGCATAGATAGAGTATGGGGAAATGTTGTTGATGGAGAACAATTATATAAACCTTATTCTGCACAGAAAAACAATTTAAAGGATTTCTATGAAACAGGAGTTATCACAGACAATTCTTTGGCCATTAGTGGAGGCAAAGGTAAAGCTACCTACTATATGTCTTATTCAAATGTAGTTGATAATGGAATCTTACCGGGAAATTCTGACAGATACCGTAGAAATGCTATTTCTTTAAAAGGCTCTTACGAAGGAAAATGGTTGACATCTTCTGCTAACATTAATTATATTAATAGAAATACAAGTACAGCTTCCTCTGGTCAAGGATATTCTGTTTTTAACAATTTAATTCAGATACCAAGAGATTTCAGTATTGTAGATATGAAAGACTATACCAATAAATTTTATAGTCCGGACAACTGGTATACTCCTTATGGAGTTATTAACCCCTATTTTAATTTAAATGAGGATGGTAATAAATATTATGAAGATCGTATTTTTGGAAATTTAGAATTAAATGGCAAAATACTCGATTGCTTAACCATTACATGGAGAATAGGTGGCGATTTAACAAATTATCGCAGTAAAAATTGGCGAGCTGTAATGATACCCAATGGAGCAAATACCACAGACCAGAAAGAAACTGGTTATGTAGGAGAACGCACCGGACAAAGCAGAGAACTGAATAGTGACTTGTTTGCAAATTTCAACAAACAATTATCTGACGATTTTCACTTAAGTGTATTGCTAGGTCAAAACTTCAATGAAAGGTATAGGAAAATTTTAAATATATCCGTTCAAGGACTAGATTTACCAGGATTCTATAATATTTCGAATAGTGCCACTCCCCCAACAAAATCATCAGGTTCGTCACTTCGTCGTTTAATGGGTATTTATGGACAAATAGATTTGGGATTTAGAAACTATTTGTATTTGAATGTAGGAGCACGTAATGATTGGTCGTCTACCCTTCCTAAGGATAACAATTCTTTCTTTTATCCTACAGTGGGATTAAGTTTCGTATTTACCGATGCATTTGAATCTCTAAAAAGTTTCATGAGTTATGGTAAAGTTCGTGCCAGCTACGGTCAAACAGGTAATGATGTTGATCCTTACATGATTAATGGTTACTACTCTGAGGGGAAAGTGGCTAATCCTTTCGGTGATGGACTAAAATATCCATTCGGAGGAGTAAATGCATATTCTTATGGAAACATAATAGGTAACCCCAACCTTAAGTCAGAAATGACTAAGGAATATGAAGTTGGATTAGATCTACGTTTCTTTCAGAATCGTTTAGGATTGGACGCTTCATTCTATAACAGAGAGACTTCGGATCAGATAATGCCGGTAGATGTAACTCCTTCAAGCGGATATACTGTTCAATATATGAATTTAGGTTCTATACGCAACAGAGGAGTCGAATTAACTATTAATGCAGTTCCGGTAAAGACTAAGGATTTCGAGTGGAATTTAAACTTTAATTGGACTTTAAATAGAAGCAAGGTTGTTGAATTAGGTAATGGATTAGAAGAATTCTCTATTTTTGGATTCGCAGATCAAGGTGTTAGTCTATTAGCTATTCCGGGAGAACCATTAGGCGTTTTTGCAGGTAGAGGAGTAATGAGAGACAACAATGGGAATATAGTAGTTGATGCAGAAAGCGGATTACCCAAACAATCAAATAAGCGTGAAATATTCGGAACTTCAGAATATAAATATATGATGGGAGTAGGTAGTGAATTCTCATACAAAGATTTTACATTCGGTTTTAACTTTGATATTCGTGTTGGAGGTTTGATGTATTCCAGAACAAAAGGGACAACTTTTTTTGTAGGAAATTCCCCTCAAACTCTTTATAATGACCGTCAACCATTTATTGTGCCCGGTTCTGTAATAGAAGTGGAAAATGAAGATAAAACTATTTCTTATAAAGAGAATACAACAGCGATTGACCATTCTTATTATGATAGTTATTGGAACAATAACGGAGGTGAATTTGATAGAGGTGATTTGATTGATAAGACTTATGTGAAGTTAAAAGATATACATCTAGCCTATTCTTTCCCTACCAAGTGGTTATCTAAAGCAAATATTAAAAAAATAGACTTAAGTGTTTTTGCTCATAACATGTGGATATGGACTCCTAAATCCAATAATTTTGTTGACCCTACGGTTTCTAATTTAGGAGTTGACTTGCAAAGTGAATTTGGAGAATTCAGTGCATCACCATCTATTAAGAGCGTTGGATTTAGTATTAAAGCTTCTTTCTAATTTAAAAAGTCAAAAACAGTTATGAATAAAATAAAAGCATTAATGGTTGCAGTCGCAGCCTTAGCACTAACCTCTTGCGATAGTTGGTTAGATGTAAATACGGATCCTAATTATCCGTCGACTATACCTACAATAATGCCTATTACTTCCGGTATAGGTTCTGCAGCCACTGTAATTGGTGGTCAATATGCTATATTAGGAGGATTATGGGGGCAACATTATACCCAGAACAACACTGCTAATCAATATAAAACTTGGGATTCGTATAACATAAATTCCAAATTTATGAATGCAGAATATCTGAAATTGTATGCATTCTCTCTAACCGATTTCAAAAAAGCAGGAGAACGTTCGGCAGCAGAGGGCAACTGGAACTATTACCTAATGGCAACCGTGATGGATGCTTATATATTCCAAGTATTAGTAGATCTATATGGTACAGTTCCATACTTTGAAGCCTGCAAGGCAGACCAAGGTATTGTCACTCCCAAATTTGATTCAGGTGAAGTTATTTATGCAGACTTATTGGCACGATTAAGCGATGCTCTATCAAAAGATTTTTCTGCTCCAACTTGTGCTAACCCAGGTAAAAACGACTTAGTCTTTGGTGGAGATATGGACCATTGGAAAGAATTTGCCAATACATTAAAATTAAAGATTGCTATTCGTCAATTCAATGTAAAAAAAGAATCTTCGACCAAAATCATCAATGAACTTTTAGATTCTAAAGTAAAATTCCTTTCTACAAATGCATCTGTAACTGCATATAAGGATGCACCGGGTAACTATAATCCTCTTTTTGATAGTGACGTTTTTGGTTTAGGAAATGCCAATTTAAGAGCTTCTAACACAACTCTAAAATTTATATTAAGCAACAATGACCCTCGGCTTCCTTATATGTATGAGAAAGGGAGTAAGAAAGATTATGAAGGTTTAGACCAGGGAGATTACACAGTCTCAGCCGCTAACCAACCCGCTGGAACATTATCGAAAGTAAAAATTAAAGCTGACGATCCGGTCGTGTTCATGTCACAAGCCGAGAGTGCTTTCTTGCAAGCTGAGGCTTTATTAAAATGTAAAGCAGGCGTTGGAACTAAAGAGAAATACGAAGAAGGTGTTCGTTTAGCTTTTGCTCGTTATGAAATAGAAGAAGACAAAGTTAACGATTTACTTCAAACCGGAGCTGCTTACGCATACGAAGAAGCCAATGCTTTGAAACTAATCATCACTCAGAAGTGGTTGTCATGCTTTCTTTCTCAAGGATTAGAAGCTTTCTTTGAATTCAATCGTACAGGATTCCCTTCAGAATTCACAGTACCTAAAAATAGTGTTTTAGTCAATAAAACATCTTTTATACAAAGACTTCCATTCCCGGAATATGAATTAACTTCTAATAAAGGAAATATACCTGCAGAAGTTAATTTAGACGTTCCATTGTGGTGGGCAGTCAAGTAATTATAAACTTTTTAAGAGATATAAATATGAAAAAAATATTATCAATAGCTTTAGCACTATGTACTGTCATAATCACATCTTGTGAAAAAGACACAGAAGGTATATCAAGTCTTACTGCTTATCCTCAATGGAAAATGGAAGGAAAGGCTTTTATGAATGTAAAAGAAGACGCAACAGGTACTTTTGTTGATCCGGGAGTAAAAGCTACTATAGGGAACAAAGAATTTCCGATACAGGTTACAGGTTCTGTGGACATCCGTAAAAGCGGTATTTATAATATAAAGTATAAAGCAGTATCAACGGAAGGATTCCCTACTAGTATTTCACGCATGGTATTAGTAACATCCGAATTGGTTACTAACGACTATTCAGGCACTTATATCCTTGAGCATGCCACAAGAAAGAAAGAAGTAACAGTAAAAAAAGTAGTGGGAGAAATTGGTTACTATGAGATTAGTGATACATGGTGGCAATCTGCTGCTATTCCTGTTCAATTTCTTGATATGGGAGGAACGGAATTAATGTCTTTAACTAATGACTCTCCTTTTGGACCTATTAGTGCCAAAATTACTATTGATTCAGAAACTGATCAACTTAAATTTGAGGTAACTATTACAGGAGGACCTAATGCCGGTTTAAAATACACTACTGTTTGGAATAAAAAGAACGACTAAAACTAAATGAATAAAATTATGAATCGTAATTTAATATATCTATTTATCTGTTCACTTTTTGTGTTCAGTTCATGCAGTAATGACGATGATATTGACTATACTGCTCCCGGTAAATTAGCGGGTGAATGGTGGATTACTTGCTATACGGAATCCGCTCCCGGTAATTGGGCAGCAATGGATGGCATGAAAAATGTAGCTTTAAGCACATACAATACAGCTAACAATACGGCTGATGAAATGTTTGTGGATGACAAGGGAAATTTTTGGGATTTTAAAGTGAAGGTAAAAGCTAATCCCGGAAAACTTTCTTTTGGTTCCGAAAACAAATGCCCAAATTATAGTTATGAAAATTGTGATGTAACTGTCACTGATGGAAAAGTATTATTTGGAGTTGGCAAGTCTAAGACTGGTCTCCAAACTGATAGCATTTGCTTCTACGTTAAATTCTCGGACGATAAAGATAATCTCACTTACAAAGTAGCCGGGCATAAACGTACCGGATGGACTTTTGACGAGTATTGAAAATACTAATTGATTGAATAAAGAGAGAGGGTAATATTATCCTCTCTCTTTATGTTCGCATATCATAAATAATAATGCCGACCTGATTTGCATCAAGTCGGCATTATTATTACATTCTATGTCTACCTACTTCTGACGGATAAAGATATTAATAGGAGTTCCGGTTAAGTTCCACTTATCGCGCATTTTATTTTCTAAGAAACGCTTGTACGGCTCTTTCACGTATTGAGGAAGATTAGCAAAAAATACGAATGAAGGTATCTGCGTGTTAGGCAACTGAGTAACGTACTTAATCTTTATATATTTACCCTTCATTGCAGGAGGTGGATAAGCTTCGATAAGTGGAAGCATCTCTTCATTCAAGCGTGAGGTGGCAATCTTTGTGGTGCGGTTAGTATATACTTCTTTAGCTGCTTCGAGTACCTTAAAGATACGTTGCTTTGTTAATGCTGAACCAAAGATTATAGGTACATCTACGAACGGAGCAAAACGAGAACGAATAGCGTACTCAAACTCTTTCATCACTTTATCTGTCTTATCTGCTACCAAATCCCATTTATTGACAACTATGACCAATCCTTTTTGATTTTTCTGAATCAACGAAAAGATGTTTAAGTCCTGACTCTCAATACCACGAGTAGCATCTACCATAAGTACGCATACATCTGCGCCTTCAATAGCACGAATAGAACGTATCACTGAATAGTATTCCAAATCTTCGTTCACCTTATTCTTTTTACGAATACCGGCTGTATCTACCAAATAGAAATCGAAACCAAACTTTTCGTAACGAGTGTAGATAGAATCACGAGTTGTTCCCGCTATTTCTGTTACAATATTACGGTCTTCGCCAATAAAGGCATTGATGATAGATGATTTTCCTGCATTAGGACGACCCACAACTGCAAAGCGTGGAATATCGTCATCTAATATCTCTTCTGCTTCTTTCTTGAATTTGTCCACCAAGAAATCTAACAAATCTCCCGTACCGCTTCCACTTATAGCCGAGACGCAATAAGGATCTCCTAGACCAAGAGAATAGAATTCAGCAGAACCATATTGCTGCTCGTTATTATCTGTTTTATTAGCAACTAAAATGACGGGGGTTTTTGAACGACGTAAAATAGCTGCTACCTCTTGGTCGAGATCGGTCACTCCATTTACTACGTCTACTACGAATAAAATAATATCCGCTTCGTCCATTGCCAGATTCACTTGTTTGCGAATTTCTTCTTCAAATATATCATCCGAATTGACAACCCATCCGCCTGTATCTACCACAGAAAATTCGCGTCCTAACCATTCCGATTTACCGTATTGGCGGTCACGAGTAGTTCCGGCTTCATCATTGACAATAGCCTGACGAGTTTTTGTCAAACGATTAAATAAAGTCGATTTACCCACATTGGGGCGTCCGACTATTGCTACTAAATTTCCCATAGGTCTTCGTTTTTGTGCGACTATCACAGTCACATGAATACTCTTTTAATCTATTTGATACCCAAAGTTTCTAAGTTCTTTGTCAGAACTACGCCAATCTTTATCCACCTTTACAAAGGTTTCTAAATAGATTGTCTTGTTAAAGAACCGTTCTAGTTCTCTACGTGCTTCGGTAGCAACCTTTTTGAGGGCTTTGCCCTGCTTGCCGATAATGATACCCTTTTGAGAATCTCTTTCGACATAAATAACTGCATTGATATGAATTTTTTTCTTATCCTCCTCAAATTGTTCTACTACAACTTCTACTGAATAAGGTATTTCTTTATCATAATACAACAATATCTTTTCGCGGATTATCTCCGTCACAAAGAAACGTGCCGGCTTGTCCGTCAGCTGATCCTTAGCAAAATAAGGAGGAGAGTCGGGTAGCAATTCCTTAATACGTTTCATCACATAATCTACATTAAACTTCGATAGAGCAGAAATAGGAATAATTTCAGCTTGAGGAAGTAACGCGTGCCACTCCTCAACCAATCTCTCCAAAACATCCTGCTCGGTCAAGTCTATCTTATTAATAAGCAATAACACCGGAAATGTTTGAGCACGTACCTTTTCGATAAAATCGCTATGTTTATCGGTTGTCTCTATGATATCCGTTACATAAAGCAATATGTCGGCGTCGGCTAACGCTGAAACAGAAAAGTTCAGCATAGACTCTTGCAATTTATAGTTGGGTTTCAACACTCCGGGAGTATCGGAAAATACAATTTGCGTATCTTCGGTGTTGAGAATTCCCATTATTCGATGTCGGGTTGTCTGTGCCTTAAATGTTGTTATAGAGACCCTCTCTCCCACCAACACATTCATCAGTGTAGATTTTCCTACATTGGGATTCCCTACAATATTTACAAATCCGGCTTTATGCATATTCTTTATTGTTATTCACAGACAAAAAAACGCACCGAAATAAGGATGCGTTCATTTGAAAGTCTTGTTTTATGTATTTTTTCACTTCGCGCTACCATCGTAACCCCATTTCACATATACTGCTCCCCAAGTAAATCCCGCTCCGAATGCAGTAAATATCATATTATCGCCTTTCTTCAACTTCGATTCAAAATCCCAAATACAAAGAGGAAGAGTGGCTGCACTAGTGTTACCGTAATGCTGAATATTAATTAGTACCTTATCCATAGGAACCTCTAAGCGATTAGCAACCGCATCGATAATTCTCAAATTTGCTTGATGAGGTACAATCCAATCAATATTGCTCTTATCTAAATGATTTCGTTCTGCAATAGTTGCCGTTATATCCGACATATTAGAAACTGCATATTTAAACACAGTTCTTCCTTCCTGATAGATATAATGCATTTTGTTGTCTACTGTAAAATAAGAAGGAGGACAAACAGAACCGCCTGCTTTCATATGTAAGAAAGGAAGACCTTTCCCATCTGTACGAAGAGCGGAATCCATTATACCATAATCTTCAGTAGTAGCTTCTACCATGAAAGCGGCTGCTCCATCTCCAAAGATAGGGCAAGTGGCTCTTTCGGTATAATCTACCATAGTAGACATCTTATCTGCACCAACAATAATCACTTTTTTACAACGTCCAGAACCAATGTAAGCAGCAGCACTTTCCATTGCAAAAAGGAAACCACTACAAGCTGCTTGCATATCGAAAGCATAAGCATTCTTTAATCCAAGTTTATCGCAAAGGATTGATGCAGTGGAAGGAAAATGAAAATCAGGAGTAGAAGTTGCAACAATAACCAAATCAATATCATCCGGATTAGAATTTGTTTTTTGCATCAACTGTTTGGCAGCTTTGCGCGCCATATATGAACTACCTAATCCTTCTTCATTCAGAATTCGTCTTTCCTTCACTCCAATACGAGACATAATCCACTCATCATTGGTATCCACCATTTTGGATATTTCTTCGTTAGTCAAGACATAATCAGGTACATACCCACCAACTCCTGTGATTACTGCATTTATCTTTTCCATTAATTCTTTTTTAATTCTCTAATAAGTGTACCACAAACATGACCGGAAAAATTTCGTTCTCAAGCTATATCTATAGTACACGGATATTTAAGAACTACAGACTAAACTGCAGCTTCCTTCTCTACTGCCAACTTGCCTCTATAATATCCGCAAGCACCACAAACGGTGTGATATACATGCCATTCGCCGCAATTAGGACAGATAGCTAATGTAGGAGCTACTGCTTTATCATGAGTTCTTCTCTTTGCAGTTCTTGTTTTTGATTGTTTTCTTTTAGGATGTGCCATTTTCTTAAGCTTTAATTATTATCTAATATTTTTTTTAATTCATTCCATCTTGGATCAGTTTCTTCTTGCATTTCCACCGATTCTACTTCACTATCATCAACCGGTGACGATTCAAAAGAATCCTCTTCCTGTTCTTCTTCTGAGTTTGTTCTCAAATGCTTACTAAGTTTGCCCATCATCGATTTATTGCATTTTCCCGGAGCATGCACATGCTTCATAGGAATACTTAGCGCAACAAACTCATAAATAAACCAAGCCACATTTATTTCACCTTCCTCTTCAGGAATAACGACTACATTATTTTTTTCTTCCGCATAACCACTTCCAAACTTCACATAAAGTGTATCTGTTGAAGTTACAGGAACCTCCATTTCATCTAAGCAACGGTCGCACGAAACAATAACAATTCCGTCCGTTTGGAAATCCAATTTAAAGGTTTTATCTGTTCTTTTCACTTTCAACGTGACACATACTTTACCCTTTTGGACTTCCGGCCCATCAATATTTGCAAAGAACGTATTATCAAGCACTAATTCATGAGAACAAGTATCTGCTTGCATTCCTTTTAAGTCTATTTTGTAATTATCGAACTTTCCCAAAGTTTGTTGTA
>JAVVPX010000085.1:0-9979 GCA_036655555.1 Bacteroidaceae bacterium
ATGTATTCTATCAAGATATATTCAGAGCAAGCGACGATAAAACAGTTATTAAGGCCACGGTAGAAACTGTTTGTCTAGTAAATGGGCAACTGACGGATAGCAAACTATTCGACGAACTGTTTGCTTCATATTTATCGTAATGACCGACAACGAATTGCTTCACACCTTAGCTTTAAACAATATTCCCGGATTGGGAGTGATAGGAATACGAAATTTAATGAATGCGATGGGAGATGCAGTGAGTATCTTTGAACAACGCAACGAACTGCAACGTTTAGTTCCAGGCATTAACTCCCGATTAATAGAAGCTATCAACGAAGCTTCCGTCTTTGAGGGAGCAGAGAAAGAGTTGGCGTTCATACATAATAATCATATTATTCCTCTTTCTATCAACGATGACGCTTATCCTTCACGATTAAGAGAATGTGATGATGCGCCAATATTTCTATTCTTTAAAGGAGAAACTAACTTAAATGCTCCTCACATCATCAGTATGGTAGGCACTCGTAATGCTACCGAATATGGCAAACAGCTCTGCGAACAATTTATTTGTGAATTAAAAACACTTTGCCCCGATATTGTTATTGTTAGCGGATTAGCTTACGGAATAGATATTCATGCACATCGAGGAGCCTTGAATAATCAATTAGATACAGTGGGAGTACTCGCTCATGGTCTAGATAGAATATATCCTTCTACTCACCGAAGCACAGCGGTAGAAATGCTTGCTCATGGAGGGTTGCTTACCGAATATCTATCGGAGACGAATCCGGACAGACAAAACTTTGTTCGTCGAAATCGTATTGTTGCTGGCATGAGCGATGCGACAATAGTAGTAGAATCTGCCGCTAAAGGTGGAGGATTAATAACAGCCGATATTGCACAAAGCTATCATCGCGACTGCTTCGCTTTCCCCGGACGAGTAAATGATGAATATTCCATTGGCTGCAACAATTTGATTAGGGACAATAAGGCTGCTCTTATTCGTTCGGCAGAAGACTTTGTCAAAGCTATGTGTTGGGACACAGACAATAAACCGGCAACCACACCTGTTCAACGTCAGTTATTCCCTGACCTCACCGATGAGGAACAAAACATAGTAACTATTTTGCAAAAGGAAGGAGATAAACAGATTAATTCCTTAGTGGTGGAAACTAACATTCCAATTAACAGAATGACCGCTGCTCTATTTACTTTAGAGATGAAAGGAGTCGTGAAAACTCTTGCCGGAGGGATGTATCAACTCCTTCATTAAATTCTGAAATCGGATATTATATTCTACCGTCTACTATATGAATGGTTCGGTCGGTAAGTCGAGCAAGCGTTTCATCGTGAGTAACAATTACGAAAGTCTGTTCAAACTTATCTCTAAGGTCAAAGAATAGTTGATGCAGCTCCTCCTTATTATGAGTATCTAAACTACCCGATGGTTCATCGGCAAGTATCACGGCAGGATGATTCACTAAAGCACGAGCTACGGCTACTCTTTGTTGTTCTCCTCCTGAAAGTTCCGCCGGCTTATGCGTTGCACGTTCAGAAAGATTCATAAACGACAAAATCTCTTCGGCACGAGCAGTAGCGTCTTTAAACGAAGCTCCCGATATGAGAGCCGGGATTATCACGTTTTCCAATGCAGTAAACTCAGGCAATAGTTGATGAAATTGAAATACAAAACCAATATGAAGGTTGCGAAAGGCAGAAAGTTGTTTTTCTTTCATAGCACTCACTTCTATATCATTGAGCAATAATCGTCCGGAATCGGGTCTATCTAATGTACCCATAATTTGTAGCAAAGTAGTTTTGCCTGCCCCACTAGGACCTACAATACTTACTACCTCGGCTTTGGCTATTTCTAAATTAATATCCTTAAGCACTTGCAAAGAGCCGAAACTCTTGTTTATTCCTTCTAATCGAATCATTTTATCTAGTTAATCTATTATAATTTACTAATCACATATTGTGCTAAATAACAACCAAAAACGGCAGGCATATAACTTACTGTCCCGGTAGTAGACTTCTTATTACGTTCGTTGTCGGTGAGGATAACAGCATCCATGTCGGCTTGCTGAGTACAAAATACGACCGGAAGTTTCCGTTTCATTCCCATCTTCTGCAAACGTTTGCGCACTGCTTTACTCAATCCGCAATGATAAGTTTCCCATAAGTCAGCATACTTAATTTGAGTGATATCCGTCTTTGCACCGGCTCCCATACTGCTTATTATCTTCATACCACGCTCCATGGCGGTAAAGATAAGGGTACACTTGGGAGTAATAGTATCAATGGCATCCACGATGAAATCGAACTTCTCTTCCAACAGAGCAGGTATATTATCTTCATCGAGATAAACCGGCATCACAGTAAGTGCCAACTGCGGATTAATGTCGTGCAACCTATTTGCTAATATATCCGTCTTGGGCATATTTATAGTAGAGTGCAATGCGACCAATTGTCTATTAATATTAGTGGGTTGCACGGTATCTGCATCTACTATTGTCAAACGACCTACTCCTGCTCTGACAAGCATTTCGGCAGCATAAGCACCTACGCCACCTACGCCCACCACTAAGATATGTGCTGAACGTAATCTCTCCATCTTTTTCTCCCCCAAAAGGAGTTCGGTACGTTGTTCCCAATTCTCCACGTCTATGTTTTCTTATTAAACCATTTATATATCCGTCGTCCGATGTTATCATAATGTTGCGATTCATTATGACCTCTCGGGTTAGAGAAAGAAATCGAATCTTGTGGGTCGCCAAACTGATCGGGATAAAGCATCAAGAGACTATTGTTGGCAAAATATTTACTAATCAGCGCAGGAAGATGATCGAACGAAGCACGATACGAGATAGAACCTCGGCGAGCACTTACCACTACTAATAGATGATCATAATTAACTTGCCCGGTAAGTAATAACAAATCGTCCCAATTCTCTAAGTTTGAAAATTCGGTGGGAGTATTCTGATATTTCTTTTCCACAACACTTTGCAAATACATTAAAGTAATATCATTGGCAAAGAAGTGCACTCTACAACCCAATTGTCCGCCCATGCGACAAAGTTGTTCTAACCATTTAAGAAAACCGGGTTCGAACTCAGCTTTAGGAGGCACGGCTACCACTATTCGACGAAGCGTATTTACCGGCATCAAGAACTTTGCTATCATCACTTGTCGATGAGTTCCTTTTAAAAGATTCTCTGTCATTACTCCAAAGAATGAGTCCATTAAGTTTGCCTTACGGTGAAGACCAATTACTACTTCGGTAGCATCATACTCTTTCAAAGTATGAACAATACCGGCAGCAATGTTCAAATCATAGCGACTCACCATTGACATTTTTACATCGGCGGAAGCGGCAATCATCGCTGCTCGTTCCAAATT
This sequence comes from Bacteroidaceae bacterium, assembly GCA_036655555.1. Lineage (GTDB taxonomy): Bacteria > Bacteroidota > Bacteroidia > Bacteroidales > Bacteroidaceae > Bacteroides. The sequence continues at coordinate 3,382 of JAVVPX010000085.1, forward strand.
ACGTTTACCTTGTGTTTCCTTACTGTCGGAACTATTATTGTCGTTGATAACATTTAGAGCTACTAAGCCTGACTTTATTTTCGGTTCTTTAATAATCAACGCCAAGCCCATAAGATTGTCAATAGTATCGGGATTAGATACGGGAATGAGTATCTGTTGCTTTTCTTTCTTTTCGCCTTGTTCTTCCACAAGTTTCTCTTTCACAGTAATGCGGCGTGCGGCGCGCTCGGTGGCAAAGGAACTAATGATACAAGTAAAAAGTATCATTACCACAGTGCCGTTGAGCACATCATCATTGAGTAGTCGTTCACCATTTTCCATAATTATCTCATGCCCTATCAATACAGCTGCTAAGGTAGCTGCTGCTTGTGCATTGCTTAGCCCAAACATCATACTGCGCTCTTCCTTCTGCATATGATATATTTTTTGAGTGAACCATGCTGCCAACCATTTACTGAGAGTTGCTACCACTGTCATTACTAATGCCACCTTTAAGGCCTCGCCCTCGGCAAACAAGCTACGTACATCAATAATCATTCCCACTCCTATCAAAAAGTACGGAATAAACAAAGCATTGCCTACAAACTCCAAGCGATTCATTAACGGAGATACGTGCGGTATTAATCTATTGAGTACCAATCCGGCAAGGAATGCGCCGAGAATACCTTCCATTCCTACAAATTCCATCATGCCGGCTCCCAAGAAGACCATAGCAAGCACAAAGATGAATTGCATCACGTTATCGTCGTATGTCCTAAAGAACCATCGTCCGACGCGGGGAAAGAAAAAGATAATCAAGAAACCAAGGAATACAACCTTAGCCACTAGCCATACCCAGAACATCCCATTTATATCGCTCTTATACATCCCCCCGATAACGGCGAGGATAAGCAGCGCAAGAGTAACCGTGATAACCGTTCCTCCAATGGTAATGTTTACACTACGCAAGCGCGAAAGTCCATAGCGGCTTACGATAGGATAAGCAATCAACGTGTGCGAAGCATACATACTTGCCAATAAAATGGAAGAGATAAGTCCATAGTGAAGCAAGCTCATGCTACTCCATATACCCAACGCCATCGGAATGGCAAAGGTGAAGAACCCAAATACTATCCCTTTTGTACGATTCTTTTTGAAGTCTTCCATATCCATCTCCAGCCCGGCTAGGAACATGATGTAGTAAAGTCCTACCTTGCCAAAGAGTTCAAAACTGCTGTCGCGCTCCAAAATATTGAACCCATACTTTCCCACCAACACTCCGGCAAGTATCATGCCGATGATGTGAGGAATATGCAAGCGTCCCAATATCATCGGAGCAAAGAGGATGATGATAAGTACAAGGAAGAATATCCAAGTAGGGTTGGTCACCGGGAGCTGAAAACTAATCGCTAATAGATGCATAGATGACGGGGTAAATGATTGATAGAGCACAAAGATATTGAAAAATTAGGAAGCATTGCACACTATTACTCCAAAAAAGCATACTATTTAGAGAATTAAAGATAACTATAAGTGTTCCGCTACCGAAGCAAGCTTCATACTATTGGAACCTTTGATGAGGATATACATTCCTTTGGGTTTATCTTTTTCTATTGCAGCCATAAGTTCCACGGCATTAGCATACACAGGGTACGAAGTATGGGTAGCAGCAAATTGGTCGCCTGCCAACATTATTTGTTCAAAGCCGCATTCGCTTAGGTAATCCACTATCTTTCGGTGTTCTTTTACACTATCCGCACCCAACTCTTTCATATCGCCAAGTACTACCATCTTATGAGGCACCTCCATATTGCGGAAGTTCTGCAAGGCTGCCATCATACTTGTTGGATTGGCATTGTATGCGTCAATGATTAGCCGGTTGTCGGCAGTCTCTTTCAACTGTGAACGGTTATTTTGAGGTGTATAAGTTTCTAAGGCATGGTCTATCTTATCGGGAGAGACTTCGAAGAACCGTCCTATTGTGACGGCTGCCAAAGCATTGTCGAAGTTATATTCACCTATTAATTGTGTTTGCACTTGATGTCGTTTACCTTCGTTGTCCGCTTTCCACTGAAAAGCTAAGAAGGGAGAGCAGCCGGTTATTTCTCCATTTACGTAAAGCGATGTTTCTCTTCCATAGAAAATTAAATCTAAACCGTTGGAAATACCCATCAGATGGGTATTCTCATGTTGAATAAACACCTTAGAATTTTTTCTTTGGCGTAGAAAATCGTAAAGTTCTCCTTTGGTCTTTATCACGCCCTCGAATGAACCAAAACCTTCGAGGTGTGCCTTACCTACATTGGTGATGATACCGTAATCGGGTTCTACAATATCTACTAAAGTCTTTATCTCTCCGGGATGATTGGCTCCCATTTCAATAACTGCCATATCATGTTCGGGAGTTAAACGAAGAAGAGTTAATGGCACGCCTATATGATTATTTAAATTTCCTTGGGTATAGAGCACATTATAGCTTTGCGATAGAACTGCTGCAATCAGTTCTTTAGTTGTAGTCTTGCCATTGGTGCCCGTGATGCCGATAATTTTTGTTGCTAACTCTCGACGATGATAAGAAGCAAGTTGTTGTAATGTGTGAAGACAATTGTCTACCAAGATGATTCGATTGTTAGTGTCGTCAGCATATTCGGGTTCATCTATTATTGCATAAGCGCAACCTTGTTCTAATGCCTTTTCTGCAAAAGCATTGCCATTGAACGATCCGCCTTTAAGGGCGATAAAGATAGAATCCACAGGACAGTTACGGCTGTCGGTAGTTATTACCGAATATTGGCGATAGAGTTGGTAAAGCGCAGGTATGTTCATTGTTATATCTTATTTTAGTTCTTTAATGGGTGCAAAGATAAAGCTTATTTGTGAATATAAACTCAATAATTGTATGTACATTTGCCCTTGATAAATAGATAATGATACAGTTATGAGCATCGACACTCCCCGATATATTAATGCGAACGGTCAATTAATAGACCTATCCATCCCTCAAGTTATGGGTATTTTAAACGTTACCCCCGATTCTTTTTATGCCGACAGCCGCAAGCAAACTCACAAAGAGATTGTGGAGCGTGCCAAGCAAATACTTGACGAAGGTGCTTCCATTATTGATATAGGCGCGTACTCATCCCGTCCTCATGCCGAGAACATTTCTGCTGATGAAGAGCTTAGCCGTTTACGCTTTGGGCTAGAGATAATAAACAAAGAGTGTCCCGGAACCATTATATCTGTAGATACTTTTCGTGCCGATGTGGCAGAAGTATGCGTACAGGAATATGGAGTAGCTATCATCAATGACATTGCTGCCGGAGCAATGGATGAGCGGATGTTCGATACAGTAGCTCGTTTGCGTGTCCCTTACATTATGATGCATATGCAGGGCACCCCTCAAAATATGCAAGAAGACCCGCATTACGATAACCTAGTTAAGGAAGTGTTCCTTTATTTTGCTCGTAAGGTGGAACTACTCAGAGAGAAGGGAGTGAAGGATATTATATTGGATCCCGGCTTCGGATTTGGAAAGACCGTGGCGCATAACTACGAGTTGATGAATCATCTGGAAGACTTCAGTATCTTCGAACTTCCTCTATTGGTGGGCGTGTCGCGTAAGTCGATGATATTTCGCTTATTGGGTATCACTCCCGATGAGTCGCTCAACGGAACCACGGTATTAAATACGATTGCGCTGCAAAAGGGGGCGAATATACTCAGAGTGCACGACGTGAAAGCAGCAGTAGAAGCTATAACTCTTGTAGAAACAGTTAAGAATATAGGCCATGTTCATTGATTTTGGAATAAAGGATTTTATCGACATCCTCTTAGTAGCGTTCCTGCTATACTATACGTATAAGCTAATGAAGGCTTCGGGGTCTATCAACGTGTTTGCGGGTATATTGGTATTTATACTCATTTGGCTCGTGGTGTCACAGGTATTAGAAATGCGACTGCTAGGCTCCATCTTCGACAAGTTGGTGAGCGTAGGAGTACTAGCACTCATTGTGCTCTTTCAAGATGAGGTACGAAGGTTTCTGCTTACCCTTGGGTCTCATAAGCGAGCAAGTGGTTTTGTACGATTCCTCACCGGCAATAAAAAAGACGAGATACAGAAATCGGACATCATGCCCGTAGTAATGGCTTGCTTAAGCATGAGTAAACAGAAAGTAGGCGCACTCATCGTTATGGAACGGGCTATTCCACTAGACGATATTGTACGCTCGGGCGAAATAATAGATGCCAATGTCAATCAACGACTAATAGAGAATATATTCTTCAAAAACAGTCCCCTACATGATGGAGCAATGGTGATAAGTCATAAGCGGGTAAAAGCTGCCGGCTGTATTCTACCTGTATCTCATAGTGTAGACATTCCTAAAGAACTAGGATTGCGTCATCGTGCGGCAATGGGTATTTCGCAAGAAACCGACGCCCTTGCTATCATCGTCTCAGAGGAAACAGGAAGCATTTCGGTAGCTCATAGAGGGGAGTTCTTTCTTCGCCTAAATGCCGAAGAGCTAGAACGATTGATGACTAGGGAAGATTAATTCAACATCAAACTCATCCATGGATTATATTCCTCGAAGACGTGATACTCTGGAACTAATGCCGTCGTCCGATAACCCAACAATAAGCGAGTAAGCAAAGGAATACCTACGTTCAAACAATCATCTCCGCAATTATCTTCAATTCTCCGACATATACCTTCCTTTAGCTCATAACATCCATTGTTTTCGAGCAGGAGTTCATCCTCTACCCTAATTCGCACATTCAAATCGGAATGTTCTGCTGCATAAAGCGCTAGCATTCGGTAAGCATGGATAATGCGAGCCATGCCAAGAGGGTGACGGTCCGTATCGGTAGCAGGACGCAAGCATTCCATTGAATGCCTTACTCCCCACAACAAACTTGCCTTGCGAAATAAGTCATGGAGCGTATGCTCATTATCTCGCAATAAGCATTCGTTTCCCACAATTTTGTCCTTAATCATGTCAACAAACAACAATCCATTTATCTCTCCTCCACTACGAGCCACCAATAGTTTTCCACCCGAAATCTCGGCATCGAGCAGTATAATTCGGAAATCATCGACAGTATGCAAAATAGTTCTATCTCTGTCTGCCATACAATAATCAAAAAAAGTATATACTTCCTTCTGCATTGAGGGTTGATAAATAAGTATTTCATTCTCGGCTATCGTTGATGATAGCGGTATGTAAGAATCGGTAGAAATAGACATCGGCTGTCCGGAGTAATCAAAAATACGAGTATATCCACTCTTACCATAATAGTCGAGAAGCCAAGGATCTGCGGGTATCAAGGTAGTAAGCATCACATCCTCCCTCCACATTTTCTTGAAACTTTGAATTAGTAATTGTTTCATTACTCCTTTACCTTGATACTTAGGATGAGTACATGCTCCCGATACATAATAGGTAGTTATCTGCTCACCTCCAAAATTCATCGGATAAGGTATGAGTTGGAGAGCAGAAATAAGATTGCCTTTCGAGGAACGAATAGTCTCGTTCATACAATCGCTGTATCTTTCAGCGAAGTACAATTTGGTAAACGCCTTGCTCTCGGTGAAGCAAAGATTCCATAGTGCCTTTGTGGCTTCTTTATCCGAGGTTCCCATATTAAAGTAATATAGTTCCAATTCCTTTTTCCAGTAAAATATCCGGTTGATATGACAATTTAGCTTTACGCAAACCCTCTATACCCAAGTCTTCTTCCCGATTGATGTAAGTATATTCGGGACTGATATGATTGGCAAACTCATAGCTTATCATCGTATATACTCCATCTATATCGGTATTTGCCTTCTCCACGCACACATCGAAAGTATGGTTATTGATAGGCATTCCAAAAGTGAAAGCCACAATCTTACCATCTACATGAAGCACGCCACCGGTCAAGCCTAGTTCCTCGAAATGAGTAAGGTCGTAAATAAGCGATTTGCGTTCGTTCTGCAAAGCTTCCTCTTCGTGGCAATTATTTGCCTTACACCATGTTGCTTCCAATGCCAAACATTCGGGTATCAACTCGGGAGTAATCGCTTTATATTCATGGTTGGGATAAGTCTTTCTGAACTTGTTCACGTGATTACGCTTTGCTTGATACTTTTTGCCCGCAAGCGTTGCCAAATCGGTGCGCAGATAGATGTAGTCGGCATAATCACGGTCTACGGTATAGCTAAACTTATCGGGCATAACAGCCTTTACGTCCGCTATCATGCCAATGCACATACCCAACATACGAAATGGTTGCCCCACTTCCCGTGCATCCTCAATGAGGTCATGAAGTACTTTTGCCAAATCCCCCTCTCCCACCGGAGTCATGTATGCCAACTCCTCATTAGCGAAAAAACGAAGTACCAAGAAACCATCCACCACCGCAAATTTAGTATGGTACATAAACCTCCAACTACAAAGATTGGCAAACGACAAATCGCAATTGCGACGCGTGCTCTTTAGAGTAAAGGATTGAATAAGTTCCTTATCTCCCGGTGTAATATCCTTAAAATCTATCATAGTTATATCTATTTACGCAAAGATAGATATTTATTCTCCCTAAATGTTAAATATCACCACTATATCATCACAAGTGAATAAAA
>JAVVPX010000086.1:0-9965 GCA_036655555.1 Bacteroidaceae bacterium
TTCCATTGAGCAAAGGAATCTATTTTGTAAAAGTAGGAACTATTGTCTCTAAAGTAATGGTACAGTAAGCCTTACGAGAAACACTATATAAGGGAGCAGCATTTAAGGAAACTTAGGTGCTGCTCTTCTTTTGAATATAGAGCCATTTGGGGCTAAAATGATTAAAACATTTCCAAAATTAGTTGTATCTTTACCCTTTCTAAAAATTATTAATTAATTAAACTAGGATTATGTATTCGTTTTTGAAATTATTTAAAAAAGACAAAGAAGAAACCGAAGAGTTCAAGGGTGGAATAGAAAATTTCATGACTCTCATCAGAGTATATTACCAATCCGTGATGGCAGTAAACTTAGGTATCACCAATATCAATTTTCTGCCCGATGTAGCAGTGTTTAAACGTTCTCTCAAAATTGCCACTCTCAATGGAAGGCTTGGTTTAGCAGAGAAAAACCGTTCGCGTAAGATGCTTATCAACCTTTATGGAGTAAGCGAAGAATTTTTCACAGAGATAGATGCTTCTGTAAAAAAGAACTGCAAGACACAAAACGATATTAAAAACTTTCTGTTCTTATTTCAAGGTTTCTCTAATGACTTGATGATGTTGATGGGCAATTTGATGAAGTGGAAGTTCCGCATTCCCAATTGGTTCAAGAAAGTATTGCGCGAACTAACGGCAAAAACGATTCACGATATTCTTACAAAAGAGACTTGGAAAGACGACGCTGTTAGAAAGACGGTAAGTGACATTCGCAAATATCAAAAGACATTAGGATATACAGAGCCGTGGATGACGGAATACGTTTACAACATTGTGGCACTTGCTAAGAAAGAAAAGAAAGTAAAAGAATAAGTTATTCCGAGAAATCGAATTCAAAGTCGAAATCATCGTCTGCATTATCAGACATTGTGAAATCCTCTAGTCCTCTTCTGTCTTTCTTTGTAGGACGTCCGGTTCCTCGAGCACGATCAACGAAACCGCTAATCTTACTCATTTCTAATAATTCATATTGATCGGGAGTTGTCACGTTTTCGAGATATTCCGCTACCAACTTAGCTCCAATACGCTTTTCGATGAGTTGAAGCACTTTGAAAGAATAAACGATGGGAGATTTCTTCACTTGAATGACATCTCCTATCTTTACCATCCGAGCAGCTTTCACTTGCGAGCCATTAATGGTAACACGTCCTTTCTTGCAAGCTTCCGAAGCAATTGTTCGCGTTTTAAAGATACGAGTAGCCCACATCCATTTATCTATTCTAGCCTCTCCCATTCTCTTATTTTTTATTATATTTTAACTATCTCGCCGGCAGTTTGCAAGCGTTCATCCATCGTCTTATTATCTTCGTCGGTAAAATGTCCCAATACAAAATCTATTTGTCCCCCTCGTGGGAAGTCGTTACCGATACCAAAACGAAGGCGAGCATAATTCTGAGTTCCCAAAGTAGTGGCTATATGTTTTAATCCATTATGTCCGGCATCGCTACCCTTTCCCTTTAGACGCAACGTGCCAAAGGACAGAGCCAAATCATCGACCACAATCAATAGGTTCTCTAAAGGAATATTCTCTTTCTGCATATAATATCTCACGGCATTTCCACTCAAATTCATAAAAGTAGAAGGCTTCAGCAAAAGCAAAGTCCGTCCCTTAACCGACATCGTGGAAGTTGCTCCATAACGTCCATCGGTAAAAATAAGATTGGACGCCTTTGCAAGGGCGTCCAATACATTAAATCCTATGTTGTGGCGAGTATCTCGGTATTCATCACCGATATTACCCAATCCAACAATCAAATATTTCATTTTACTTTGCTTCTGTGTTTGCGCCGGCAGCACCATCGGCAGCAGCCAAACCTCTTGCTACACGAGTTAACTTAACAGCACAAACAACTGCTTCTTTTGCATTAATTAGTTCAAGACCATCGAAAGCAAGTGCACCAACTTGAATAGTTTTTCCTAAACTTAAATTAGTAACATTCACTACCAATTTCTCAGGGATGATATTGTACAAAGCTCTAACTTTCAACTTACGCATCTGCAAAGTTAACTTACCACCTGCACGCACACCGTCTGCCAAACCTTCCAAAGCAACCGGTACTTCCATAATAATAGGCTTAGCCTCATCTATTTGGAAGAAGTCAACATGAAGGATATTATCTTTTACAGGGTGAAATTGGATGTCTTTTAAAATAGCATTGTATTTTTTGCCATCTATTTCCAAATCGACAACATAGATATGAGGAGTATATACTAATTTGAGAAGAGCTTCTGTTGTTACTGTGAAGTGAACATTTTCAGCCCCTCCGTACAAAACGCATGGAACTCCATTCGACTTACGAATAGCATGAGTACTCTTCTTTCCGAACTCATTTCTTGCGGTTCCTTTTACTTCAATTGATTTCATTTCTTTTAAATTTTTGTGTTACTCTAAATTAAGTTATTTCTTTGCTTAACTCACCATCACACGATGTGGTTATATCACACGATGTTGCAAAAAGCGGTGCAAAATTACGCTTTTCTTTTGATTAATCAAATACTTAGTTCAAAAAGATGAGCAAATAAATAGAACAAACATCTTTTAGAAGTCAATATCTATCTTTATTTCCTCGGATAGGGAATCGTCTGCCACCTTATCCTCTACTTCTTCATTATTTCCTTTTTCTATTTCGGCACAAGGTGCTGCATTATTGATAAAATCCACAGCTTGATTAAGTCCGGCCATAAACTTTTCAAAGTCCTCCTTGTATAGGAATATCTTGTGCTTTTCGAAACTTACTTGTGCATCTTCTCCCTCTCCTTGCACAACCTTTTTACTTTCGGTTATAGCTAAGAACATTTCATCTTTCCGATTCTTTTTTACGTCTAAATAATAGATACGCTTACCGGCTTTTATTGATTTGGAGAAAATAATCTCCTTGTCGGTCATCTCCCCTGCACTTCTTTTCTTTAATTCTTCCATTGTTTGTAAAGTTGTATCAAAACTCTTAATCGTTTTCTAATTCGGTTCAAAATTGAGTATTTTTTTTAAATGAGCAAAGGAAATACACATAAACTTCACTACAAATATCAAAATTAGGTATAGAACGCGGAAATATAGCATTAAAAAATGTAATTTATTCGTTGAATATCACTTTAAATACATACTTTTGCAACTCGTTAATAAAAGTATTAAAAAAGTTATGATTAACAGAGTTCTTATTCGTCTAAAGATTGTTCAGATAATATATTCCTATTATCAGAATGGTGGCAAAAATTTAGAGACCGGTGAAAAAGAGTTATTCTTTAGCCTGTCAAAGGCTTATGATTTATACAATTACCTATTGCTGCTAATGGTTGAACTGACGAGATATGCAAATAAGCGCATTACCACTGCTAAAGGTAAATTAGTTCCCACCAAGGAAGAATTAGCTCCTAGTTTAAAATTTGCGGAAAATAGATTTATCGCACAATTGGAAATTAACAAACAACTCGTTGATTTTCAAGAAAATCAAAAAAAAACATGGGAAAATGAGGAGGAATTCATTAAAGAACTATTTGATAAAATAGTTGAATCCGACATTTATAAAGAATATATGGACTCTAAGGAATCTTCTTATGAAGAAGATAGAGAGCTATGGAGAAAAATTTATAAAAATTTAATTTTCAATAACGACTCACTCGATCAACTTCTAGAAGACCAAAGTTTATATTGGAATGACGATAAAGAAATAGTAGATACGTTTGTATTGAAAACAATTAAACGCTTCACAGAAAAAAGTGGAGCAAATCAAACTTTACTCCCTGAATTTAAAGATGACGAAGATCAAGAATTTGCTCGTCGCTTATTTAGAAGAGCTATATTAAATTCCGATTATTACCGTCATTTGATTAGTGAGAATACAAAGAATTGGGATTTAGATCGCATCGCATTCATGGATGTAATAATCATGCAAATAGCATTAGCCGAGATACTTAGTTTCCCTAATATCCCCGTAAGCGTTTCATTAAATGAGTATGTAGAAATAGCCAAACTATATAGCACATCCAAAAGCGGAAGTTTCATCAACGGTACTTTAGATGGAATCGTTAATCAATTAAAAAAAGAAGGTAAGTTAACGAAAAACTAATACCTTTGTTCGTTTATAGATATTATATAACTTAAAAACAAGAACGTATGAATTTATTAACTGTATTATTGCAAGCTACAGGTATGGGTGGCGGAGATTCTTATTTCTGGATTATGATGATAGCCGTATTCGCTATTATGTATTTCTTTATGATTCGTCCACAAAATAAGAAGCAAAAAGAAATCGCGAACTTCCGTAAGAGTCTTGAGGTAGGTCAGAAGGTTATCACAGCCGGAGGCGTTCATGGCAAGATTAAAGATATTAAAGATGATACGGTACTTCTCGAAATTGCCGATAATGTAAGAATCAGAATAGATAAAGCTTCTATTTTTGCTTCTGCACCTGAGGTAGCTCCAACACAAGAAACTAAGTAAAAGAAATAATGTTCGCATTAAAGAACATAAAATACTATTACTTTAAATCAGTAAAAAAGATTAGAAACTTCCTACTTAGTGAAAAAAGTAGGGAATTTCTAATCTTTTTGTTTTTCTTCCTCATCTCAACAGGTTTTTGGCTACTACAAACCCTAAAGAACAACTACGAAGTAGAATTTGCCATACCACTTCAATTAAAGAATATCCCCGATGATATTGTAATCACGGCCGAATTGCCAAATGAATTAAAAATTACGCTTAAAGACAAAGGTACAATTCTATTAAACTATATGCTCACACAGAGCTTCTATCCTATCGTTATAGACTTTAATGAATATAAAAGCAAAGGCAGTCACGTAAAAATAGCCACTCATAATTTGGAAAAGAGAATCATTAATCAACTAGATGCTTCTACTAAATTAATCAACATAAAGACGGACACTATTGACTTTATTTATTCCAGAGGTTCAGCAAAAAAATTACCGGTTAGACTACAAGGGGATATCTCTGCCGGAAGACAATATTATATTCCGGACACTATTTGTTCCCCCGATTCTGTTGTTGTTTACGCACCAAAGAGTATATTAGATAAAATGAATTTTGCCTATTCCCAAAGGCTTCATTTAGTAGGTATAACGGATACTGCAACCATCAAAGTTCCATTTATACCAATAAAGGGAGTGAAGTATATACCTAATACACTGACAGTCACCTTCCCGGTAGATCTATTTACAGAAAAGACGTTAGAAGTGCCGCTTATTGGCACTAACTTTCCAACAGATAAAATACTACGTACCTTTCCATCCAAAGTAAAAGTGACCTTTCAAGTAGGTCTTAATCGCTTTAAATATATCCATCCTCAACACTTTGTTTTAGACATTTCGTACGATAAATTAATAAATAGTACGACAGAAAAATACAAAGTGATTTTTAAATCTTTACCTAAAGGTATTAGTCATGTTCGTATTTCGCCTGAGCAAGTCGATTTTTTAATAGAACAAGTATCTAATGGCAATTAAAATAGGCATTACAGGAGGTATAGGGAGTGGTAAGTCCGTAGTATCTCGTCTATTAGATATAATGGGAATACCGGTTTACCTATCGGATGTAGAAGCTAAACGTTTAACCCAATCGGACGAAATAATTAAGCAAGAGCTAATAGCTTTGTTAGGAACTGAAATCTATCAAGATGGTATGCTCAACAAACCTCTTCTTGCCTCTTATCTCTTCGGAAATACAAATCGTGCGACTCAAATAAACGCAATCGTTCATCCTCGAGTGAAAGCTGATTTCGGACGCTGGATTTTAGCACATTCACAGGATAAGATAGTGGCGATGGAGTCCGCTATACTAATAGAATCCGGATTTGCCAACGAAGTAGACTACATTGTAATGGTTTATGCTCCTCTTAATTTACGAATAAAGCGTGCCGTAAAACGAGACTTATCTACTAAAGAATTAATAACTAGACGTATCAAGCAACAGATGAATGATGAGGATAAAATAGGTTATGCACAGTTTGTGATAAAGAATGATGACTACACCCCCTTGATTCCCCAAGTAATTGCATTAATAGAACGATTGGAAAGTAAAAAATATTCCTAATATTTGTTTAAAGCAGCATCTTTTATTGAGATAACGTTGCTCGTTTCGCTCGCGATTGTTACTTTTGCCTCTACATTTTTTAAACATCAAATAAAGATACTATGTTAAAGACTATTTTATCTATCTCAGGCAAACCGGGATTATATAAGTTAATTTCTCAAGGAAAGAATATGTTGATTGTAGAACCAATAGCTGAAGATAAAAAACGCATTCCCGTTTACGGAAGCGAAAAGGTTATTTCTCTAGCAGATATAGCAATGTATACCAACGATGCAGAAATACCTTTGAAAGAAGTACTTACTTCCCTAAAAGAAAAAGAGAAGGGTGCAATTGCCTCTATTGATGCAAAGAAAGCTACGGCAGAGCAACTCCGCACTTACTTTGCAGAAATACTTCCGGACTTCGATCGCGAAAGAGTGTACGTAACCGATATTAAAAAACTAGTTAGTTGGTATAACATATTGATTACAAACGGAATTACAGATTTTAAAGAAAAAGACGGCGAAGAAGCTCAAACTTCAGCCGAATAACGTAATAATGCTAAAACTATAACACCGGCAGCTGATAGATAAAACCGAGTGACAGTCTGTTGGTGTTATAGTTTTCGTTTCCAAATAGGCGTGAACGATGAGTGAAATCGTAAGCACGACCAACATAAGTCAAGAAGAAATGAAGATTGCTCTTCATTGGATAATATTCCACCCCACCAAGATAACCATAAGAATTGCGATACCTGCCACTAACAATGCCTGAATTGCTTTTGCTCACCGAAGCAGTTTCGTACATTCCCTTCACAAACACATTCCATTTAGGACAAAAACGATAATTTAACTTTGTCACTAAAGAGAGATAACTAACATCGAACACATTGTGATAGCCATTAGCACTTTTACGATATTCTTCGGGAATCATAGAAGTAATAATACCTTTCCTATCTATATTCTCAATAGAATACATTACATCGAAATACATATTAAACTTATTTAATGTCAGCTCATTACCAAACGCAAAGTAGTAAACCTTTTTATCTTTAGACTCATTCAAAACACTTGCCGACCAACGAGTTTTGAACTTATCGGCAAACGTTCCGTTCCAATCAAGAGTATAGACAAGAGGCATTTTAGTAGCTATTATCTTAGGCGAAGAACCGTAGAGAGCTGTTGCAGAACCATTACGACTATCAAGCACTTGCAATTGAAGTTGCTGCGATGGGGTTAACTGATAAGTAAGATTCAATCCGGTCATGAAATTATTCATATTTTCGATCATATTGCTATACTCATATACTTCTATCGGATTAAGGTCAAACTCAAAACCTCCATAGGCTGTGCTTTGCTTTCCGGCATACAGAGCCCAATCATCGGAAAGTTTAAATCCCAGCATTGCGTAATCAATAGAACCGGGCAAATTATCTATATTGCCCGAACCATTACTAGAACGATTGAGCCGTTGACGGTAACGATACGACAACCACGAATTGACGTTTCCTTTTGCTTCTATTCGCAATTGTCCCATTTTGAAAGCCCCTTGTTGAAAGCCATCACGAAAGTCAGCATCAAAGCTTCCCTGCATATTCAAATAGAGATTGAACTTGCTATTTTCCGGTTTGGACTTGCCATTTGTAAGAAAGCTAAACAGCGTTTTATTCTCCGTTTCCGGTTCTTCAGCAGATGCTTTCTGCTCACAGAAGAACGGAGTAAGCAATAACGCCCCCAATAGTAAAATTGAATTTTTCATTAAAGAAGGATTAATCAATTAATATTCGTTGAAGTATTGTTGTATCTGCTTCCAATCGTTCGTTTTGGTAAGAGCAAGCATCAACAGCACACGCGCTTTCTGCGGATTCAGTTCCTGCGAAGCTACAAACCTATATTTAGCATCGTCCACTTCGGCATCTTCTGTAGTTGGTCCGGTAGGTACACGTGAAGAACGCACGACAACTATATCCCGCGAACGTGCTTTAATTAGAACAGGAAAGATATTACGATGTATATTTCCATTACCTACCCCTGCGTGAATAATGCCTTTATAACCGTGTTCGAGAAGAGGTTCCACCATATCAGCGTCTACATTAGAATAGCTATATACGATGCCGACCTTAGGCAAACGATTCATTCCTTTCACATCAAAAACAGACTGAACAGTATGCTTCTTTATCGGTAATTGATTGTAAAACACCTTGCCATTATGGATATATCCGAATGCTCCGGAATTAGGCGATTGAAAAGTTTGCACGTCTATTGTATTCATTTTAGTTACGCTATGCGCTCCGAGAATAAGTCCGTTCATAGCTACTAATACTCCTTTGCCCGCCGAAGATTTAGAAGCTGCTACCACTACCGCATCGTATAGGTTAAGCGGCCCATCGGCACTTAAAGCGGTAGAAGGACGCATAGAACCAACCAAAACAACCGGCTTATTACTTTTCACAGTGAGATTGAGGAAATAAGCCGTTTCTTCCATCGTATCGGTACCATGAGTTACCACCACACCATCAATTTCCGGTCTGTCCAGCAATGCATTGATACGATGACTGAGCAACAACCATACTTCATCGTTCATATCTTGCGAACCAATCTTTGCCACTTGTTCACCGGTAATATTTGCTATATTTTTCACTTCCGGCACAGCTTGGAGCAAAGCGTCGATAGTAACCTGTCCGGCTGTATAATTGGTATTAATTGCCGACTCACCTGTTCCGGCAATAGTACCACCGGTAGCAAGAATATGAATATTAGGCTTTTGAGCTTGTAGTTGAAAAACGAACAGCAGCATTACTGCTATAAAACTAATCCTTTTGATTGTCTTCATAATTACGTATGTTTTTGTTTATAATTGTAGTATCTTTCATCATAAACAAAACATTCCGTACTTAGTTTAATTGCCGGTTCTTTTTTATAAGCCTCAACATGTTTTTCTTAAATGGTATATAACCTAATAAGTTATCTATAATATCCCTGACGGTTCATCTCGAATGCTTGAAAAACAGCGTACTCCTCTTCTTCCAATGGATAATCCCAACAGCCTAACTGATGGAAAATTTGTCCACCAAAACCATACTTGAATTTATAGAGTCCATACATTGGATGCGAGGGATCGGGACAGGGAGCTACACCAAACAAATCGTATTCCGTACAAGCATTAGCTTTAGCTGTCTGAATAGCTTTCCATTGTAGCGCATAGGTAGGCATTAAATTTCTGTTTCGAGAAGAAGATGCTCCATATAAGTAGGTGGCACGGTGGCTAGATAGAACCAAAAACATAGCCGCTAAAGGTTCATTCTCGGCGTAGGCTATAAGTAATTTTACTTGTACATTGTCTTTAGTCACATCTTCTAATCGAGAGGTAAAAACCGTTTTAAAATAATCTAAATTATTAATGTGCAACAAGTTACGATTTGCTGTTTCACAATAGAGTTTATACCAAGTATCCAATCCTTCAATACCAACAGACCGAACTTCCACCCCTTTGCGCTGAGACAGTTTGATATTATAACGTGTTTTAGGCTTCATACTACATAGAATTTCATTTTCATCACGATGTAGGTCTATTAAAATTGTATTGGCCGGAAGCACGTTGCCATTGGCTTTTTTTAAGTTCCAATTGCAAGTATTATAGTTCAAGTGAAACTCTTGAAAAGTCTTTTCAGGCAAGCCTTTCCATACACCATTATCATCAAAATCGTCTTTTTTGCACCAATGTGATTCCCAATTTAAATCATATCTCAGAGCGATACAATGCTTAGGCAGATAAGAGCGCAAAGACTCTGAAAGTTCTTCCAAAAAGCGTCCCTGATTCTCTTCCGAAGGCTCTACTTCGGGACCATAGGGAAAATAGGCAATATAGTCTTCCGCATTTAAGTACTGGAAAAACATAATAAA
>JAVVPX010000087.1:0-9665 GCA_036655555.1 Bacteroidaceae bacterium
AGCTTCATCAAAAACAGAAAAACCATGTCCTTTCAACACATCCATCAGTTCTACGAACTTCATTTCGAAACGAAGATCGGGCTTGTCGCTACCATAATATTTCATGGCTTCGCTCCAAGGCATACGTTGGAAAGCATCTTTGAGCTCAATTCCTCTAATCGTTTTAAACAAATGTTTAGCCATTCCTTCAAAGATTGAGAGTATATCTTCTTGCTCTACGAAACTCATTTCGCAATCTATTTGAGTAAATTCCGGTTGACGGTCGGCACGAAGGTCTTCATCGCGGAAACATTTCACGATTTGAAAGTAACGGTCAAAACCGGATACCATCAACAATTGCTTGAATAGTTGTGGCGACTGAGGCAAAGCATAGAACTGTCCGGGATTCATACGAGAAGGAACCACGAAATCGCGAGCACCTTCGGGAGTAGAACCAATTAATACAGGTGTCTCCACTTCTAAGAAGTTCATGCTATCTAAATAACGACGAATCTCCATTGTCATCCGATGACGAAGTTCCAAATTCTTTCTAACGGCATTGCGTCGAAGGTCGAGATAACGATATTTCATTCTAATATCTTCTCCACCATCTGTATTATCTTCGATAGTAAAAGGAGGAGTCTCTGCTACATTTAATATATTGAGGGTCGAAACCACAATTTCCACTTCGCCCGTAGGTATATTTTTATTCTTATTGGAGCGTTCATTTACAGTTCCCTGTATTTGAATTACATATTCACGACCTAGTTTATTTGCTCTTTCGCAAAGTTCAGCATCCAACTCATCGTTGAATACTAACTGAGTGATTCCATAACGATCGCGAAGGTCTGCAAAAGTCATACCTCCCATTTTACGAGTTCGCTGCACCCATCCGGATAATGTCACCACTTTATCAATATCGGAGATACGTAGTTCTCCGCAAGTATGCGTTCTAAACATATATTAATTAATTAGAGTTTACGTCACTATATATACGTTGCAAAATTATACAAAATAATTGATTAAAGCAGTAACAAGAGATATAGATTTAAGAAATGCAGACAAAAAAATAGTGCCTCGACATCACGTCGAAGCACTATTACAACACAAACACAAAATAAAACACGACAAAACTACTATGTATTTTAAACTTGTTCTATTGATATTCTTCTATTTAAAGAAGTGTTCCAAGCTATTTACTCTTAATAAACAGATAGGAACAAGTATTGTTCATCGCGTTCTTAATTAAAATATGTTAATATATCATTGAATACCTCTTTCTCTTAATTTTAATTGCCAATTCCATGCAGAGCGCAAAGTATCTTCAATGGTTTCTTTAGCTTTCCATCCCAATTCATTGTTTGCATAGTCAGGATTTGCCCACACCTTCTCAATATCCCCTACTCTACGTCCAACAATCTGATGAGGAAGTTTCACACCGGTAGCTTTTTCAAAAGCAGCTATCAATTCCAAAACGGATAGTCCACGTCCGGTTCCGATATTAAAGGTTTCTACTTTAGCTTTTTGTTTTTTATTGATAATTCTATCAATAGCAATCACATGAGCCTTAGCTAAATCTACTACATTGATAAAATCACGAATACAAGAGCCGTCAGGGGTATTATAATCGCTACCAAATACACTTAACTTTTCGCGAATACCTATTGCAGTTTGAGTTAGGTAAGGAATCAAGTTCTGTGGCACTCCGTTAGGAAGTTCACCAAGCAAAGCTGTTGGGTGTGCACCTATTGGATTAAAGTAACGCAATAAAATAGCATTGATTAGAGCTCCTGAGATAATAGTATCTCTAACAATCTCTTCATTAATTTGTTTGGTATTTCCATAAGGAGAAGTTGCCTTTTTGATAGGAGCATTCTCCGTTACAGGAAGTTCATCCGGCTCTCCATAAACAGTACATGAAGAAGAGAACACAATACCTTCTACACCATGTTTAGGCATCAAGTCCAATAGATTAATAAGCGAAACAAGATTGTTGCGATAGTAAAGCAATGGTTTTTCTACCGACTCACCCACAGCCTTACTTGCTGCAAAGTGGATAATTGCTTTTATTCCTTTGTATTTACTAAACAAAGCATCGAGACCTTGAAAGTCTAAGCAATCTAATTTCTCGAAAGCAGGACGAATACCCGATACTTTTTCTATATTATCAACGACATCAGCACTAGAGTTAGATAAGTTGTCGACAATAATAACTTCGTAGCCACTGTTTTGCAATTCTACTACGGTGTGTGAGCCAATATAGCCTGTTCCACCGGTTACTAAAATTCTTTCTTTCATTTTATTTATCGTTTACTAAATTAGGTTCAAACAATTTATTTGGATATATTCCTCCACGAATCATCTCACCGATACATAATATCACTTGAATTCTATCATCCGGAGAAACTAAGCCCATCCATTTAGAAGATGTTTCAAATGACTTAACGCACAATCCTCCAACAATCATCTCATTAATAAAGTCAGGAATGGAGAAATGAGCTTTCATATCCATGCCCTTAGTATGAATGAATACTTCGAATCTCGCTTGCAAATATTCAAAGATATCAGGAGTGAATCCCCACATATTCATCGAAACGAGGTCATCATCATTTAGTTCCGTCCATTTGTTATAATCGTTCAGAAACATAGCTCTGCCTCCTATCCGTTCCACTCCATGATGATCGACAACTGAAATAAGTTCTTCCTTATCATTAACTTCACAAATGCCTCGGGTTACCCCTCCACTTTCGGGTATCACATTAGCTAGACGATAGCTTATCATAAAGCACTGAAAATCTTCGTTAGGTAATTTATGTAATTGAGCATAAAGCATTTCAAAACTTTCTCTTTGATAGAAGTTTACAGCATTGATAACGCCAAATGGTTCGTTAATGAATGGTTTACCCATCAATACCGCATGGGCAGAGCCCCACAATAAAGCTCGTTTTGAATTTCGTTTATCTTCGGGAACTAAGTCTACCTCTTGATATACATATTCAACATCGACTATCTCTTTATACTTATCGGAAACCTTCTCTTTAAAATCTTTCTCAAAGTATTTGCTAATAACAAACACAATCCTATCAAACCCTACTTTAACAGCATCGTAGACAGAATAATCAAGGATTGTTTCACCATTAGGACCAATTCCTTCTAGTTGCTTCAATCCTCCATACCTATTTCCCATCGTTGCCGCGAGTACTACTAATGTCGTTGCCATTGATTCCTTTTATTATTCTACAAAAATAGCGATAATATTGCGATACACCAACACGAATAGTACATAATTTTATAAAAAAAAGAGTTCAAAACATAGCTTTGAACTCTTTTATAAAATCCGAAAGATAAGATAGTAATTTCACCTATCCGACTTATTCTATTTTACTCCAAACAAAATTGATAATCCTTTGTCTTCTCCCGAGAAGCCCATGAATGCCATAGCTAATAAACCGGCAGTCACTAAGGCAATAGCCATGCCTTGCATTCCCTTAGGTATTTTTACCAAACTCATTTGTTCACGAATACCGGCAAACAAGATAAGAGCCAACGCAAAACCGAGAGCGGTAGAAAAAGCATAGATAACTCCGGTAAGCAAATCAAAGTCTTTTTGAATCACTAAGATAGCAACACCCAGAATACAACAATTGGTAGTAATTAAGGGAAGAAATACCCCCAAAGCTTGATAAAGAGCGGGAGATACTTTCTTTAAAATGATTTCGACCATTTGCACCAAGGCAGCAATCACCAAAATAAAGGTAATTGTTTGTAAATACTCCAATCCGAAAGCATCCAATACTAATTTCTGAATGAGATAAGTGACAATAGTAGCTATTGTTAACACAAAAGCTACAGCCGCACCCATACCCATAGCGGTTTCTACTTTCTTTGATACTCCGAGAAATGGGCAGATACCCAAGAATTGCGACAACACGATGTTGTTCACAAAGATTGCTGTAATAAATATTAATATATATTCCATAAGGCTTCTATTTTATGCTTTCTTTAATTTATTGACTATCGCAATAAGATAACCAAGAGCGATGAACGCACCGGGAGCTAACACGAATATCAACATCCCATATTGTTCGGGTACAAGAGAGAACGTGAATATCTTTCCTGTGCCAAGCAGTTCACGGATAGCTCCTAAGATAGTAAGCGCAACGGTAAATCCAAGTCCCATGCCTAACCCGTCGAAAAGAGAAGGTAATGGACCATTCTTTGCAGCAAAAGCCTCAGCACGTCCCAACAAAATACAGTTTACCACAATTAAAGGAATAAACAAACCTAATGTAGCATACAGTGCAGGTACATAAGCTTGCATAATCATTTGAAGCAAGGTTACGAATGAGGCTATAATTACCACAAAAGCCGGAATACGAACCATATCGGGGATAAGATTCTTCAGCAACGAAATGACCACATTAGAACAAATCAGCACGAATGCTGTTGCTAAACCCATACTCATACCGTTAATAGCGGACGAAGTGGTACCTAAGGTTGGACACATTCCTAAAAGGAGCACAAACGTAGGATTCTCTTTGACAATCCCGTTCATTAATACTTTAAAATTATTCATAATCTACTACTCCTTTCTTATTTATGTTGATTAATAGAATCAGTCTTGTTAACAGCAGCATCTTGTGTTGCATCACCCATTTGCTTACTTGCTCCGGATTCTCCATCCGAGTTGTCGTTGGATTGCAAACTACTTGCGTAAGCTTGATAAGCGTTGTTGATAGCTTTTAAGAAAGCGCGTGAAGTTATGGTCGATGCTGTAATTGCATCTACACTTCCTCCGTCTTTATTAACCGCCAAAGGTGTTTTTTCCGGATTCATGCCAATAATAGAACCTTTACCGTCCTTCTTAAACCAATCGGCAGCTTTAGAACCAAGTCCCGGAGTTTCGGTATGAGCAAGGAGTGAATAATCAATAATCTGTCCTTCCTTATCAAAGCCGACCAACACAACTAAAGCTCCACCAAAACCGTTTGCGGACGACTGCACCGCAGCCCCTACAAATTCTCCGTTTTTAGTTGCTTTATAGATGATGTAGTCCACTACTTGTTTCCCACCTTTTTCGCTAAAGATTGTATCGCTTTCGGCTACCGGATTATTATCGAATGCCGGCACTACTAGTTTCAGCGCATCGTTCAATGCTTTAGCATTAGCTTGTTCTATGGGTGCTTTTGTCAGCGCATTAACGTAGGCTAGCAGACCGGTGGCAATCACCGTAACGCCTGTAAGCACTAATACCATATTTTTAAATGATGATTGTAACTTTTTCATTTCTTCACTACCTCCCCAAATCTTTTAGGTTTACAATAAGTGTTGATTAACGGTGTGAACGCATTCATAATAAGAATAGCAAACGACATTCCTTCGGGATATGCGCCAAAAAGACGAATAGCCACCGTTAAGAAACCAATGCCAACGCCATAAATTATCATTCCTTTTTTGCTCATTGGAGAAGTTACGTAGTCGGTTGCCATAAAGATAGCACCCAACATCAAACCTCCTGAAAGTAAATGAGTAAGAGGAGAAGCATATATTTCGGGGTTAACCATGTTCATCAAACCGGCAAAAAGAAATACGGTGACAAAGATAGATACAGGGATATGCCAAGTAATAATCTTTTTCCATAACATATAGAATAGTCCTATCAACAAAGCAGCTGCGCTTACTTCACCCAAGCAACCACCGGTATGACCGATAAACAAATGGAAAGCATCGGGCAATTGGTCTAAAGACAAGCCATTAGCATGATGAATTACTCCTTTCATGATAGCCAACGGAGTGGCAGCAGTAGTGGCATCGGTATAGCTTGCCAACTGTCCTACAATAGGCCATGTTGTCATTGCAACAGGAAAGGATATTAAAAGGAATACTCTACCTACCAATGCAGGATTGAAAGGATTATTACCTAATCCGCCAAAAGACATCTTTCCTACACCAATAGCAACTAAAGCGCCAATAATAATAATCCAAATAGGAAGATTTGAAGGCAAGTTAAAAGCCAATAATACACCGGTAATGATAGCTGAGCCATCGCAAACAGTGATTTCTTTTTTCATAATGAACCTTTCGATAGACCATTCAAAGAATACACAAGAGGCAACAGAGGTTGCCGTAACTATCGCGGCACCCAATCCAAAATAGATAAAAGAGACAATCAGAGCAGGCACTAATGCCAACAGCACTCCGTACATATTCTTTTGTACGCTATCTCCACTATGGACGTGAGGCGATAAGGATACTATTAATTTATTTTCCATACTTATCTTTATTATTTTCGTGAACGAATGATTGCTCCAACTTTTCCTTTACCCAAGTGACAATAGTCGAGCAATGGACGATTTGCCGGACAAGTAAACTGACAGGAACCGCATTCGATACAATCCATAATCTTTTCTGTTTCCATTCTTTCCCAATCGGAATGTTCAGCAAGTGCACCAAGCAAGAAAGGTTCTAAGCCCATCGGACAAGCACTCACGCACTTTGCGCAACGGATGCAGTTTTGTGCCTCTCTGCGAGCAGCATCAAAGTTTGGCATAATCAATACGCCCGAACTACCTTTTACAATAGGTATTTCGGTACTTACCAAAGCCTTACCCATCATTGGACCACCACCAATCACTTTGCCGGTATCTTCGGGTAGACCGCCTGCTTCTTCTATTAGCATACTCATGGGCGTGCCCATACGTACTAAAAGATTAGATGGATTCTTTACCGATTTACCGGTTACAGTAACTACTCGTTCAAACAATGGCTTGTTTTTTTGAATAGCTTCGTAAACTGCATAAGCAGTTCCCACGTTCTGAACAATAGCACCCGTAGAAATAGGAAGCGCACCACTCGATACTTGACGACTGATAACAGCATCAATCAATTGCTTCTCTCCACCTTGCGGATATTTCACTTTCAATGGCATTACTTCCATTCCGGGATAAACGGCAACTACCTTAGTCATTAAGGCGATAGCATCCGGTTTATTGTTTTCGATACCAATCACGGCCTTATTTACTTTGGCTGCTTTCATTAGTATGCTCACGCCTACTGCTACCTGTTCTGCCTTTTCCATCATCAATTCATGATCGGCAGTCAGATAAGGTTCGCATTCCACTGCATTGATAATCAATATTTCTGCAATATTTCCCGGAGGAGGAGTCAACTTCACGTGTGTTGGAAAGCAAGCGCCACCTAGTCCTACAATTCCTAATGCAGATATTTTCTTTACTATTTCTTCTGATGTAAGCGAAATGTCTTTTACCAAATCTTCGCTACGGTCAATGGATTCTTCCCATTCATCGCCTTCTACATCGATAAAGATAGCGGGTTTACGATAACCACTTGCATCTATCGCAGCATCTATTTTAAGTACTGTTCCCGATACGGAAGAGAATATTGGAGCAGACACAAAACCTCCTGCTTGAGCTATTTGTGTGCCAACTTTCACTGTATCTCCTTTCTTAACGATTGCTACAGCGGGGGCTCCGATATGTTGTGACAACGGGAGCACCACTTGCTTAGGAAGTCCAAGTGTTCGGATAGCTTTGCCTGCCGACAATTTATTTTCAGGTGGATGTACTCCACCAATTCTAAATGTCCTCACAATAATTATGTTTTAATGTTTGATTAAATTGTTTCTATTTTAGTCTCTGTTGCAGGAACTTCTTCTTTCGGCTTACGAGGAGGAAAATTTAGTTCTAGAATAGAGCCTTGCGGACAGACTTCCACGCACTTACGACACGATTTACACTTATTGAAGTCGATATAAGCAAGATTATTTTCCAGCGTAATTGCTTCGTAAGGACAAGTCTTCACGCATTTGCCGCAACCAATGCAACCTACATCGCAAGCTTTGCGAGTAAGAGCACCTTTGTCTTTGTTGACACACGACACATAAACACGACGAGATTTCTTCCCCTTCGCACGGATTTCGATAATTGATTTTGGACAAGCCTTGGCACAAGCACCACACGCCGTACATTTATCTTCATCTACTTCGGGAAGTCCGGTTTCTTTGTTCATGTAAATAGCATCGAATTGACAAGCTGCCACGCAATCGCCACAACCTAAACAACCGAAACTACAACCGGTTTCTCCTCCATAAAGCGAAGCAGCAATAGCGCAAGAAGTTGCCCCATCATACTTATTTGTACGAGGACGATGTTCACAGCTACCATTACATCTAACAACAGCAATCATTGGTTCGGCTGTGCTTGCGTCCATTCCTAATATTTCAGCAACTTTAGCCATCACGGGTTGACCGCCAACCGGGCACATCTTACCTTCTAACGAACTTGCTTTTACACAAGCATCCGCAAAACCGGTACAACCCGGATAACCACATCCTCCACAATTTGCTTGTGGCAATACTTCTGCCACTTGGGCTATTCGCGGGTCTTCGTAGACTGCAAATTTCTTTGAAGCTACATACAAGATAACTGCGGATATCAAGGCTATCGCTCCTAACGAAACGATTGCAATCAGAATAAAATTCATAAATTAGTTATTTATTGGTTTTAATGTAAATGAGAATTTCTTTTTAAGCCTATTCCGACAAACATAGATTAGTATATAATAAGGTATAAGCGTTGCTATCGAAAATAAAGCTGACAACAATTCATCACTTTGAGTGAGAGACATCATCACAAAAAGCATCGAAATTAAAATAATAAAGGGAATAACAAAAGCAATGAACACTGCCTGTAATCCCATAGAAGTAGTACCGTAAATCATCACTTCCTCGCCTATCTGATAAGAGTTGCCTGCGCTATACACATCTACCAACTTATCTTTGCTGTCCGCCGAACTACAATGCCCTTTAGCACTGCAAGCTGCACACGCTGAAGTCTGAACAATCCTCACACTTATATGAGAATCGTCTATGCTTTCCACAATACCTTGATGTTTTATTATGTCTTCCATTTTGCAAACTGAACATTACAATTCGCGGCAAATTTAATCATTAATTATGAACTATGAACAATTCTAAGAGAAATAATCAGTATAAATACTCTTTTTATATCCATTCAAACAATCAGTATCCTTAGTTGCTGAAGCCGGCATAAATAGGATTTGCGAAACTACATCAACAACATAGCCTGAATAAAACTAAGTTTTTGTTCTTGTGATTGAGAGAGTTAAAGGTATAATTTATAAGCATATTTGTATATATACATTTACACATATCGAGCTATAAATAGCAAAATTTATCAACAGTAGCTGCAATTATAAGATTATTCTTTTACTAGTTGGGAGTAAATGCTTTTCGTACAAAGAGTAATCTAAGTGGTGTCGAAAGTTTAATAATCACAACAAATAGCTTCAAAAGCAAATTATCGGCAAGAAGCTTACTTGTCAATATTTTAAAACGACAAAAAGAGGCTAAAACGGTTTTTTTCTATCTGTTGACGGAAGGAGGAACATAGAGGGGCTCGCATCAAGTACAAGTTGCTTAATTTGAAAATTAATAAAAGTATAGATAAATTAGTATATATTACAGCAAAATAGGACATTTCGTAACATTCCTAAAAGAGAAGATTTGAATTCAATTAAACAATTGATTTAAAATAAGTTACATCCGTAAATAGTTCTTATAAATAAGTTTTTCTTCCATTCATAAAAAACGAGTTGGGACAAAGGGACAAAAAATAACGTGTTTTCTTAACTACTATAAAATTTAA
>JAVVPX010000088.1:0-9447 GCA_036655555.1 Bacteroidaceae bacterium
ATTCCAATTTGAATATTCAATCTCGAATTTTAATTAAATTTTTAATAGGTTTCGAAAAAGCCTAAAAATTTGTCATTTTGTCATAGATTCCTAGAAATCTTATTGTTCCTAAAACCTATTTATATCAAAAATAGATTACAATATATCTCCTTTCCACCATCTTTAAGACAGTTAGAATGATTGTTTGCAAAATAATACGGTTCATTTTAAGAATAATACAGAAGACTTTGGAAATAATACAGAAGACTTTTTAGGACTCCCTAGCTATTCCATAACTAGGCGAAGTTATTGTATATATAAATATACATAAAGCAAAGAATAGACAAGCATAAAAGCGGACATCTATTTATGTAAATATCTAATTTAGACCTTACTTTACCAAAGGAATTAGCAGAATTACCGATACAAATCGTTAGGGGGACAGATTACAAAAAGCTCATTTTCTGTATTCAACCGACATCCGATAATGACACAAGCTATGCAGTCTTGAAAAGAAGTATGTGCTCATTTGGCGACAGTTACAGTACGGTCATTTGACACAGAATCGTTCCTATCCTATCACCCCCATTGCTGTTGCCAACAGATATTCGTATATAAAGACTCTTTTAAATTATCAGACGAAGTAAGAAAAAGGAGTGCGGATATAAGAAATATAGCCAAATCCACGCTTGTCGGAACAGAGGTATGGAATGATAGCTTAAATGCAAATATCGTATTTTCAACAAAGGGAATAAAGGAATATTTGAACCAGCCACACAAATATTATTCTGCCAAAAACGAAATGCTACTAAATATGAAAGAAGTTATATCCAATTCCAAATACAAGAAATGGTCGAAGTACCACAAAGATAATGTTGAGATTTTGAAGTCTCATGTATTTCAAACAAAAATAGCAGGGAAAGATAGTTGGATTATAATTCGGGAAAACAAAGATGGTAAATTCTATTTTTATAGTATTTCAGACAATAAAAACGTATTAAAGAAATAGCTATCATTCGCAATAACCTCCGGGACTACAGCCCAACAACCACGAATAATAGCTATTTCAGAGGTGCAAGTATACATATTAATTTTATAACAACCAAATAAATAGCAAAATATGATTATAAAACGATTAAAAGGAAGTAAATACAAAAACAAAAAGGTTGAAACCGAGTTCGGAACATTTGATTCCAAAAAAAAGAGTACAATACACCAGTTCAATCCGGTAATCTATCCACGTATTCTATGGGTAATCGTTACTGATGACCCGAAAGATATAAGTGATAAATTCGATTCTGAATGCGAATACAAATCCGCATTTGACACTTCAAAGGCATTTGTATTAAAATGCACGGAGAAGGATTCAGGCAATTTAGGAATATGCGTTTGTTTTCGAAAACGTAAATTCATGAATGGAATAAACACAATAGTTCACGAAAGCGTGCACATAGCATCATGCATATTCGACGACTGTAGCATGACAATGGGATTCAGTGATGGGAGAGACGAGCATTTTGCCTATCTCGTTGGATGGGCAGCAGACTGCATAAATCAAGTAAGAACCAATAAATTCAAATAAATATCAAGAATGTAACAAGAGATTTAATTTACGAAGAAATGATATTTGAACCGCACTTATAAACTGCACAAAAATGCAATTTATAATATTTGTTCGTACAGTGCAGTAGTGTGATTTTTTAAATGTTTAGCAATTCTCACAAGAGCTATCGCTCGTAATATCCTAAGAATCATTTAGTTAAACATCATAAAAAGAGCAAAGAAAAATGTCAAAAAATCTAGAGGTGCACCCTCAGGGATTCGATTGTTTTTGTAAGAGTTTGATATTCAGATGATAAATTTATAGTTTATTTAATTGGTATCGTGACGGTATCACTTTATTTATTTTGTGTGTCATTAATTATTAATTTCTGTTTCCAATGATGCTATTAGCTTCTTTTTCGTATCGAAACATTTAGATTCATGATATAAAAGTTTTTCCTTTTTTACGTATGTTTCACCGGCATAATATATACCAGATTCTTTTATATCTATCCTAGTTACGATGTAACGATATGGTTTTCCATCTCTTAATGCCCAAATAAATTCTCCTATTACAAATTTAGGAGAAATACCAAATTCATCCGAAATAGAAAAATCAAATACAGACTGATTACTAAAACCGCCTTGAGGTATTATTCCTTTATAAAAAAAACAATACTCTCCAGCTTCTAATTGAACATTTGGCACAACTTTAAAAGAGCGATTATTAATAGTCTCTATATTAAATTTAACAATGTTCTCTTCATCTATACCCATGGAACTACCCGAATATATATTTACTTTCCCTATTTTTAATTCTCTCTTATTCTTCTTCACATTTAATTTTACAAGCGCAAATTCGTTTGGAGAAGTAGCGGAAGCAAACCACCAATTGTTAGTGCTAATTGAAAAATCATTGCTTTTTGATTCAGCAAAAAAGAAATAAAACTCGGGTAAGGATGAATTTATAATATTAGTTGATTGTTTATTGCTCATAGTAGACTTAATGATAGCACTAGCCATCCCATACGAAAATGCAGAGGCTAATGTACTAGTTTTACTCCCAGAGAACATTGTCGGTAGAATACGCTTAAAACTATCTCCCTCTTTTGTGTATATTCCAACTTTATTATCTTTCTCTATCTCTTTCCCTCCATTCATAATAGACACTATTACAACGTCAGATATACCTTTTAATTTAAACTCTTTTAGAGCCTCAATACTCACGTCAAAGTTTGTTTCGCTAGTTTTTATCTTTGTTATAATTACGCTGTCAGAAAAACCCATATCAACCATATCTAATATTGATTGATTTGTTAATTTATTATCTTGCGCATTAATAGTTGAGGCTACAACAAGTAAGAAAACAACAAGCATTATTTTTTTCATAGTATTTTTTATAATCTTTTCATACACCCTAAAACAGAATATACTTTTAAAATCATCTCTATTGCAATTTCTTGAGCATCGCATTCTTTATTTACAGGAACTAACGTCAAATGGCTATCATCGCTTCCTTTACGTATTTTCTTAACCGTACGCAGATTGTTTTTTGTTACGATAGCATAAGTTTCGTTCATAGACATGAATTTATCCCATTCCTCAACCTCACGTATTGCAATTATATCGCCACTACTTATTTCGGGTTCCATTGAATGTCCGGTAATGTTACACCATATTACACCTTTTTTATTGTAAGGGGCAAAATCAATGTTATAATCAGGGTTAATTGTTTGGTCGTTTAGAACCAAATCAAACCCACCTATAAAATCAACGTTATAGTAAGGTCTACCGGAATGATAGCTAATTAAAGGTTGAGATTCACTCTTTAACATAGTACCCTCGCCTAAAACAAGCCATTCAATATTTAAAAATGGAAATTTACTCCTTAATTTAAACATTACATCAGATGATATAGCACCGTTCTTCTTTTTCATATTGCTTATATACCCGCTTGATATACCTATGTACGATTCAAATTTATTTTGACCACCTATTTTATCTTTTATAGATTGTT
Organism: Bacteroidaceae bacterium; assembly: GCA_036655555.1. GTDB lineage: Bacteria > Bacteroidota > Bacteroidia > Bacteroidales > Bacteroidaceae > Bacteroides. The sequence continues at coordinate 3,539 of JAVVPX010000088.1, forward strand.
GGAATTCAATTAACCTATCTATTGCATTTTTCATTGAATATATTTATTATATTTGCATTGAATTAATTTATAAACCATTAAAAAAATACCATTATGTCAGATGAAGAAATTCGCCTAGAAACTATTAAACTAACCATACAATTATTTGCAAATAATCGTATGTCTGTAAACGCACTCAGTGAGAATATAAAAATTATATATAATTATATCAAACATGGAACATCTCCAAATGAATATAAGAAGAATAATTAGATGAATAAATTAATTAGACTAGCAATAGCAGAAATTAAAGCTGCTATTGCTCCTATTATAACTATTTTTCTTCTTTTTAAATCACCGGTAAAACATCCATTCCTTGCAAATTCCATCCCTACGTAATTAAGATTATAATTCGTCCACCCATACTTAGAAGATAATGTATTGTCATATGTTTTTCCATAAAAATCAAGTAAACACATTACTTCATCGGAAATATAACTCAAATCATGGTCAACAACATTAAGAACATCTTCTATCTCTACGATACCACCATTTTTGTAGGCTAAACGCATAATTAATTCCGCTTTTAATTCATATTTTAGCATATTGTAATAGTTAATAAAAGTTATATCAATAAATATATTCAATAACTTACTTGTTTATTGAATATATTTATTGAATCTTTGCATTCGTAATCTAAACAATTACAAAAGAACGGATATAGAAATGGCTGTTACGAGAGTGCCCGTAATTCTATTTTTTGTCAATTGTCATTTGCAAATATAGACAGTCTTTTTCTATTATCCAATTTTTAGCGAATGTATTTAAGGTGCGTGGATGTTCCTATTAAAGAAATTATTTAAAAGCTCTATCTGAGTAATTGCCTAACATCCACATCAAGGTAATGAAAAGATGGAGCTTTGTTTTTAAAAAGAAAAGACTATGGAAAAAATTAGTAAAATGAGAGTAGAGGATTCAAAGAGATTTTTACATGACATTTGCGAGGAAGATTATTTAGATTATGTTGCGGAAAGATTTAATGACATCATGGCAGTGCTATTATCATCCACTAATGAAGTAAAAATTGGCGATACGGAAAATGTAAACAGGCACGTAGAGATGCTAACGATTCTAAACTTTAACATCAATGCATTAAGATTTATTGCAGAAACGAGAAATTCCGACAAGTAAGAATTACGAATTATTTAAAAATAAGTAAGGTTATGGCTATTAAAGATATAAAAAATCTAAGAGAAGCTATTGAAATAGCGGAATTATACAAAGAGCAGTATGAATGCAAGTATAAGGAATGGGAAAAGATATGCGAAGATGAAACGAAATACTTCCGGGAGAGAAACGAGTTTATGCTTGAATGTACGCAGCTTAGAATGGATAAAATGCTCCTTGAGCAACAATTAAAAGTGTTGGGAGTTCCTGTAGTAGCAGGTAGAAAGAATAAATATTATGCTAAAATGGAAATACTATTATGACACAGCAAGAAGAAAGATATTTAATAACAACCGTTCGCTCTCTAAAAAGAGAGTTAAGCGATATAAAGGGTATTCTTAATCCATCTCCTAACTGTGATTTATTAAATACCAAACAAGCGATGGTAAAGCTCGGTATTGGTAAAACCAAGATAAAAGAGATGCTTGCTAATGGAGAATTACCATTTGCCACAAAAGTAGGCAACAGGTGGAGATTCAGCGAGAAAGCAATAGCCAATTATTTAAATAGAAACTAAGAACAAATATCATGAACAAAACAAGTAAGACCATTTTAAAAGTGTTAGCGACTATTTTTATAGTAGTAGCATTAGGTTACGCAGGTAGTTGTGATTATCAAGAAGAGATTATCTCTTCGATAAGTCAAGAACTATATGATAGGATTAAAAAAGATTTAGGGACAACTGTTTCCAAAAAGGATATAGTTGAAACTTATATAGCCAACAAAGAGGCTTACGACAATTTAGGTATTTAAGATACTACCGCCGTGAGGCAGGAGCTATGTTTTTGATAATAATAGTTTAGTTTAAGTGAAGTCCTACCGAAAGAGTTCGGTAGGCAAAATGGAAAGTTTGTCGAGAGGATAGGCAATAAAAACAGAGGTTCGATTCCTCTACTTTCCACATTTTTAGGGCAACCGATAGCCTACATGGATTCGGTCAACGTATCTAACGACGACACAGTAGCGCATACTCATATAGAGCAACAGCGATGAATACCCGTGAAGAGCAGATGGATGACTTGTCTCCTGAATGCAGCGGTGAAAAAATACATATAATCCCCTCCCGTATATTCGGGCATAGAAACGGTTTAAGACGTTGAGGGGAACAACATTACACGTTTTAGTAGACAATGGAAGCCGTATATCCTTAAGCGTAGCGATGTTTTAAGCGTAAGCAAGTTTCAAAGCAAAGAAACTAATCAAGGGTTACATAATTTCGTGTAACCCTTTTTAATTAAAAATTATGGCAAACAGAATTACGATAGCGCGTAATGCTATCAATAAAGCAATAGTAGAATTACAAGCTGCACTAGATTTCGGAGCAGGCGAGTTAGAAGTAGAGCTAGGAGATAATACGATGGTATACGTCAAATTAAATACTTATCAATGCGATAATTGTAACGAGATGGAGATAACGCAAGTAGAAGTAATGAAAGATACCGAAAGGAGAGAATGTAACATGCCTAACATAGCATTGTTTATCGCTGAAAGTTTAGATAAAACAGCCAAAGACATGAACATAGAAGACAGAGAAGACGCTAAATCATGGGAATATCAAAAAGAATATGAAACAATAACAGGCAGGTATGCCTACAACTACTAACATTATGAGAGAAGAAGAAAAAAAAGAATTGCTTGAAAAGAGCAAGGAGGAACTTATTAAAGCCATTGCAAATGAAATGTACCTTAAAGAATATTATATGAAGAAATTCGAAGAGGCAGAAGCTCATCTTAAAGCAGTAGGAATTATTTATTTGTCGTATAAGAAGTAACAATTTAATAATAAACATTATGCCAATTTTAAAGAAAGAAGACGTTTTACCCGAACGTCCGGTTATTGTAGTAATTTACGGAACCCCCGGTAGCGGGAAGTCAAGCATGGCTACAACGGCTAAAAACCCTATTATGATTGATACAGATAGAGGCTGCGATAGAGCTTGCAGACGATGCGATGCAATTATAGCTAATACGTGGGAAGATATTCTAGCGGATGAAAGTTCTATCAAGGACTATGATACGGTGATAGTAGACACAGCAAAATCAGTTTTAGACGACTTCCTTTCTATCTATGTATGCGAGAAAGATTACAATCTTAAAAAGAACAAACTTAAAATGTACGGTGCAATTGGTGATGATTTTAAGTCTTTCGTTAATCGTAGACGTGCAGAGGGGAAAGATGTTGTTTTTGTATGTCATGCAAAGGAAGATAAGAAAAAGGATGAAATCTATACATTCCCAGATGTAACAGGGCAAAGCAAGGATTTATTACTTCGTATAGCCGACCAAGTAGGATATATTCAAATCGTCAACGGGAAACGATTAATCTCGTTTGAGCCTACCGACCTCATAACAGGGAAGAATGTAGCTAGACTTCCATCTACAGAGATACCCGATTGCAACGACCCGAAATTTGATACGTTTATGGCTGACATCATCGCTTCTACAAAACAAGCTATACGTAAGCACTCGATAGAGCAAGAAGAAGCCTTATCGAAAGTCAAGGAGATAAAAGAAATTATAGCAAACGTAGATAATCCCGAAAAAGCGGATGCAGCTCTTATTGAGATAGGAGTGCTCACTCCTATTCAGATGAAACCGTTGAAGAATATGCTATTTGAGAAATGTACGGCAGCTAATATATCTTATGATAAAGATAGCAAAAAATTCAAATCAAATGAAACTAATCCGAGTAACCCAACTTGAAAAGTTTAGACGCTATATAACAGAACATAGCGACTACGATACCGAGCAATCAGTAATAGATGGAATTACGGGAGCTTTCAAAGGAAACGAATACACCTTTATCGGTACGGCATTCCACCGTATCGTAGAGGGTGATTATTCGGGTATTGAAAAGATAGATAACGGTAGGATATTTAATATTGATGGGAATAAAGTTTTTTACGACCTCGCTCAATGTAATACGGCTGTTAATTATGCAAAGTCGATGCCAAACGCATTTCATGAATTACGAGAATATCAAGAGATGCAGGGTGTAATGATTACAGGGTGCGCAGATATTATTAACGGATTTACAATACGTGATATAAAAACTAAATATTCTCCTATCAAAGATACAGATTATACCGACAGCTGCCAATGGCATTTTTACCTCGACCTATTCGGTGCTGATACCTTTATGTTCGACTTATTCGAGTTTGTAGGGTATAAAAAAGACAAACATGGATTAGATGTTAGAGGTTTGGAGATAAGACCTTATTCGCCTCCTATTGTTTGCTACAGATACGCAGGAATGGAACAAGATAATAATTACTTAATAAGAGAATTTATAGAGTGGGCAAAGTTTAGAAACGTGTTTGATAAATTACCCGACTATAACATTAACGGAAACGAGCTACATTAAAATTTAAATTATATGCTATTCCACCCATCCAACGCATTTGAACGAGAAAAATCAAAAACATATCTCGAAAAGATGCTCAAAGGAACTAGTCCTTTTGAGATAACACAAAAAAGAGAATTATCCGAAGAGGATATTCGGACTAATAGGCAGAATAGAACTATACATTTATGGTTTTCCGTTATGGCTGACTTCATAGGCTACACTTCCAAAGAAGAATGTAAACGAGACGTAAAGCGTGTAATATTAGGTCAAAAGCCTTATAGTAATCCGTTAACAGGGCAATTAGAACAAGTAGATTACGAAACTCACCTAATGAGCATTTCAGAGATAAGTAGTTTTATGGAAAAGTTTAAGATTTGGGCTCAACAGGAATACGGCTGCTATCTCCCGTACTTCGGGGATGCAGGATACAATGAGATGGTTAAGGAATATAAAAACAAATAATAATGAAGCTAACAGTAAGAGCGAATAGTTACAAAGCTATAAAGAAGTCTTTAGAAGTTTATATAAATGCTTTTGGTGACTTATCTAAGTTGAATAACAAAACGTACAACTCTCTCCGCCCCTACTTATTAGCATTAAAAGAAATAAATGGAACTAATAGAAAGAACAAAAATAGAAGAGTTACTAGCTCGCTCCGATGATGTATGTAGTTGGATTGTAGATAATTTCTTAAATTCCAACATACACGATTTCGAGGAAAAAGCGAATGAGTACGCTATACTATCTGTGAGAATTAACAATTATTACAAAAATAACAAAAGGAAATAATACAGTCATGAATACCTATTACAAATTTGTGCCAAACGTTTTTTTAGCAAAGTGCGAAGAAAAGCATGAAAACGGCGAAGAGATTATCGTTGAAACGAAATACGGAAAAGAGAATGAAAGCATAGTGTTTAATTTGGTTTTTGAAAGAGATGGTTTTTACTACTACTCAATCGTTCGTTCTGACGGCTTCAATGTACAAGAATGGGCGAAACGGAAAGCTGAACGCAGACTTGAATGGGCTGCATCTGCTGAACGTAAAAGTACAGATTATTATAACAAGTCGAATAAAGACAGAGATTTTATTTCACTCGGTGAACCTATTAAAGTCGGTCATCACAGCGAAATGGGACACAGAAAAGCCATAGATGACGCTTGGAACAATATGGGTAAAAGCGTAGAAATGGATTCTAAAGCAGATGAACATGAGAGAATAGCCGAATATTGGGCAAAAAGAGCTAACGTCATAAACCTATCAATGCCTGAAAGTATTGATTTCTACGAGCATAAATTAGAGGTAGCAAAAGAATACCATGAAGGTGTTAAGTCAGGCAAGTACCCACGCGAACAC
>JAVVPX010000089.1:0-9322 GCA_036655555.1 Bacteroidaceae bacterium
TTAAAAGGGATATTAAGCATCACCAAACAAAAACATTCATTACAAATAGTTGTTATTAGGGAAGTCTATGAAAGGATATTAGTAATCATAAAACAACCTAAACAATGAAAAAAGTATTATTTGTATTTATGGCAGCAATGCTGATTATGTCTTGTCAATCGAAAGGAAATAAAGTAGAAGTAACAGCAGAAAACTTGGAAGATAGTTTGTTTATGGAGCCCGACTCCACTATTGGAGAAATGATTACGCAAACGTACGAAGGCTTTTTCCCTGCTCCTAACGGACAAAACGTTGATTATCTTCTCACGATAGAGACTCTCCCGGAAAATGGAGATGGAATGTACACGCTTATCATGACGACTCCCGCTACCGCCAACAGCAAAGCTACTACTACCACAACCAAAGGAAAAACAAAACTGCTGAAAGGAGAAGGCAAGAATAAAGGAGCCGTAATCCGTCAGTTAGTACCTGCCGATGGTGGTAAAAAGATAAATTTACTAGCAGAAGGAGATAGTGCACTCGTCAAACTTGACCACGAATTCAAGAAAGCAATGTCAGACCTAAATCAGACTTTCAAGTTAGTAAAGTAGTAAATTCCCAAAGACTAACAAGTAACTAAAATTAGAAACAGAAGGGTTGTCAAAACCGACACATTCTTTTTCTATGCGTAAAGCCCCAACTTCCACAAGTTAGGGCTTTCTTATTTTCTATTTTTTTGTAACTTTAGGTATACATTTTAAGTTATAGTAAAGTCGCATTTTCGTCCTTATATTCTGATCAAACGTTTTTTTTTGCAAAGAATCGATGACGATATTGCGAAAAATATTTCCCTTTGCTCCATAAAATCAAATACTCTCCCTAATTTGCTCGATGTTTTATCTCTTCCATCGGGTTGACTTGATTACTTTGATAACCCATTACAGTAATATGAATATAATAACAAAAGAATAAAGACGAGCTAAAAGAAATGAGCCCAGTACAATACTGAGCTCATTATTTTGAGAATTTAGAATATGACTATTTAACCTTTTGGGAGCAGTACAGAAAGACACACCTCCCCTTTTAATGGTTAGATTAGAAAGCTAGACCTAGTCGGAATCCAACATTGTTGAGTGCATCTACGTTGTAGTGAAGTACAGCGCTTTTATTCGTGGAATAGCTGTAAAATGCGGCAATATGGAAACCTATTGAGTTATTCATGAACGGATAAATATTAACGCCTACTTCGGGCGACATATAGAAGCCCCATTGATTGTCCGTAGCTTTCAGCACGTAGAACGATGAAGAGGTTCTTGTATAGTTTGCTCCCAATTTTAAGCCTACATAAGGTTGACATATACTTTCGGAGAAACGATAGCGTAAACTTGCTCCAAAAGGTAATTGGAAGATGGAGTGTTGTTGGTCGGTGGTCACTACCGATGAACTATTTACCGTAAAGGTTTCGCGTCCGACATACTCATTATTTGTATGATAATTGAGGAATGCTCCTACCGACATACGAGGTATAACGTAGTATCCTCCTTCAAAATTCATTCCCCAGCCACTTGCTTTGTCAGCAAAACTATTATTTAGTGGAATGTTGAATTGCCAATCAACATTATAGTAAGAATTGGGAGATATTTGTGCTTTTATGGGTAGCGCAAAAGCTAAACTAACGGCTACTAGTGCCACTAGTTTTATAGATAGCTGTTTGATTGTTTTCATATTCATTGATTGTTATAAATTGGAACTTATTGATTCTTTAATTAGCAGCAACTTTGATATAAGGAGATTGTACAAATGCTTGATTAATACCCCTCACGGTGAGAGTCATATCAAGTTTATTGGAACCGGTAAGTAAACCTCCGAGATAAGCGTTCCACACAATAGGTAAATTTTTATCATTTCCTTGTTCTGCATTAAGATTTACCATTTCTGTTAAAATAGCTCCGGTACTATAACTATAAACAACAGGGTATGGGTAATACCAATTGCTCCAATTACCCCAATAACCGGAACCCCAATAGCCGGGATATCCCCACCACCAATATGGATTATCGTAATTGTTGTAGCCTGCAAAATAATAAGTACTTGCTATGTAGCTTACTTGCAAACCAAAGTCCGCGTCCGTTCTGTCCGTTGCTAAAGTATATCCTCTTTTGGTCATGTTGGTTTTGAAAGCATCTAGTATGGGTGCTGCTTGCTCTCCTTTCCAATATTCAGGCTTTTCTTTGTCACCAATAATCATCACACTATCGGGTAGATAGTACATGTTTGGAGCAAAATTGGCTTTCTTGTCGTACGTGGTGAATACTAAATAATCGTTGTCTAATTTAGACAAGTCGGGGTCTTTTTCGCAAGCCACAAATGCAAAGACCGCAAGGATGATAAATACTAATTTTTTCATGTCCTTTATCGTTTAAGTTAAATAATTAAGGCTACCCCCAATTTGTTGAGAGTATTTAGTAAAAACACAAAACATTATAAAATGTTTATCTATTAAAGTATTATAACGCTTATGGTAGAAAAATGCGATTCATTTTACTATGGGAGGTGAGGTGAGATAGGATAAGTTACCTTCAACTTAGTCGAATGGGGAGTTACAACCGGTGTGTTATATCGGCTGAATATTATCTAAATTTTACTTTATATCAAGAAACTTTAATGTCTCTTTAAATTCTCTAAACTGTTTCTATTTTTTTAAGAGTTCTATCACCGCATCATAATTAGGCTCTATTCCTATTTCGGACACCAATTCTGTATAAATAACTTTTCCATCCACATTAATTACTACCACCGCACGGGCTAGAAGTCCACGGAGCGGACCATCTTCCATCAACACTCCATAATCTTTAGCGAACGATGAGGGACGAAAATCAGAAAGTGCTATCACATTACCGATACCCTCTACACTGCAAAAACGTCCTTGAGCAAAAGGCAAATCTTTGGAGATTGCCAAGACAAGAGTGTTAGGCAATTGTCCGGCTAGTTGATTAAATTTACGTACCGAGGTAGCGCATATTCCCGTATCTAAGCTGGGAAATATATTAAGTACTACATTCTTCCCTCTTGCCTCTTTGAGAGCATAAGAAGTTAAGTTTGATTTGGTCAGCTCAAATGCAGGGGCGACAGCATCTAAAGAGATAAACTCTCCTGCTAACTGCACCGATTGTCCTTTAAATAAAGTCTTAGCCATAGTTTTGAAAGTATTAAATAAATATTATAGAATCAAAATAAATATCGGTTGTAATATAACAGTATTTATCGAGAAAAGGATTAATAAATAAGCATAAATAACTATCTTTGTCTCATCTTTATATATAGCAATCATGGCAGGCAATCAAAAACTAAGTCAATTATACTTCAAGGATACTTCGTTCGCTAACTTAATGACTAAACGAATATTCAACATACTTCTTATCGCCAATCCCTACGATGCTTTCATGCTCGAAGATGATGGACGCATAGATGAGAAGATTTTTAATGAATATACTGAATTGAGCCTCCGCTATCCTCCTCGTTTCACACAAGTATCTACCGAAGAAGAAACATGGGCACAACTGGATAATATGTCATTCGACCTAGTTATTTGTATGCCGGGAACAGACAATAGCGATACGTTCGACATTGCCCGAAGCATCAAAGCAAAATATCGACACATCCCATTGGTAGTGCTCACTCCCTTTTCGCACGGTATCACCAAACGTATTGCCAACGAAGACTTGAGCGACTTTGAATACGTATTTTGTTGGTTGGGCAATACCGACTTATTGGTTTCTATCATCAAGCTTATTGAAGACAAAATGAATCTCGAGCACGATGTAAAAGAAGTAGGCGTGCAGATGATGTTGTTGGTTGAGGACTCTATCCGCTTCTATTCTTCGGTGCTACCCAATCTTTATAAGTTTGTACTCAAGCAATCGCAAGAATTCTCCACCGAAGCACTCAACGCTCATCAACGTACTTTGAGAATGAGAGGAAGACCTAAGATTGTGCTTGCCCGCACTTACGAAGAAGCCATGGAACTCTACGAGCAATACAAAGATAATATGTTGGGAGTTATCACCGATATCCGATTTCCCCGTAATGGAGAAAAAGATGCGATGGCAGGACTAAAACTCTGTGCCGAGATTCGTAAATACGATGAATATGTGCCACTCATTCTTCAATCTGCCGAGGCAGAGAATCAAGTCTATGCAGCTCGCTATAATGCCGGCTTTGTAGACAAAAATTCAAAGAAGATGAATATCGACTTGCGACAGATTATCTCCGACACCTTTGGTTTTGGTGATTTCATCTTTCGCAATCCTTCTACTATGGAAGAGATTGCCCGAGTGCGTAATCTCAAAGAACTACAAAACGTAATCTTCGCCATTCCTAACGAATCTTTTTTATATCATATCAGCCGTAACCATGTTTCCCGTTGGCTCTATTCACGTGCAATGTTTCCTGTTGCTCAGTTTCTTAAAGAGGTAACATGGCATAGATTGCAGGACGTAGATGCTCATCGAGAAATTATCTTCGAAGCAATCGTAAAGTACCGAAAGATGAAGAATCAAGGAGTGGTAGCCGTATTTAAGCGCGACCGCTTCGACCGCTATTCTAATTTTGCCCGTATTGGCGATGGTTCTTTGGGAGGTAAGGGAAGAGGACTTGCCTTTATAGATAATATGGTAAAGAAGCATCCCGAATTTGAAGAATTCGACAATGCTCAAATAGCTATTCCTAAAACAGTAGTACTCTGTACCGATGTGTTCGATGAATTCATGGATAGCAACAAGCTTTATCAAGTAGCTCTATCGGACGTAAGCGATGATGTTATACTCAAGTATTTTCTTAAAGCCAAACTTCCCGACCGTTTAATGGAAGATTTCTTTACGTTCTTCGATGTAGTGAAGTCGCCCATTGCCATCCGTTCGTCGAGTTTATTGGAAGATTCGCATTATCAACCTTTTGCCGGCATCTATTCCACTTACATGATACCTTACTTAGACGATAAGTACGAAATGCTACGTATGTTGGGCGATGCCATTAAGGGAGTTTATGCTTCGGTCTATTATCGGGACAGCAAGGCTTATATGCAAGCTACTTCCAATGTGATAGACCAAGAGAAAATGGCTGTTATACTTCAAGAAGTGGTTGGCAATCAATATGGAGAACGTTACTACCCATCCATGTCCGGAGTAGCTCGTTCGCTGAACTATTATCCTATTGGTGACCAAAAAGCAGAAGAAGGGACCGTAAATATAGCTTTGGGATTAGGCAAATATATTGTAGACGGAGGCATGACGCTTCGCTTCTCTCCCTATCATCCTAATCACGTACTTCAAACTAGCGAAGTAGATATGGCATTGAGAGAAACGCAAACTCAGTTCTATGCGCTCGACTTAAAGAATGCAGGAGATAACTTCTCGATAGATGATGGATTCAACCTGCTCAAACTTCACGTAAAAGATGCTGAAGCAGATGGCGCATTACGTTACATAGCCTCCACTTACGACCCTTACGACCAAGTGATTCAAGACGGTTTATATCCCGGAGGACGAAAACTTATCACCTTTGCCAACATTCTTCAACACGATGCTTTCCCACTAGCTCGCATTCTGCAATTGGTGTTAGAGTACGGACAAAAAGAAATGCGTCGTCCGGTAGAAATAGAATTTGCTGCTACTCTCAACACAGAAGTAGACAAGACAGGGACATTCTATTTATTACAAATTCGCCCTATCGTAGATAGCAAAGAGATGCTCGATGAAGATCTCTCGCTCATCAAAGACGAAGAAACAATACTACGTTCCAACAATTCCTTGGGACATGGCATAATGAACGACATCCACGACATTGTTTACGTCAAGACCGACGGTTATAGTGCTTCCAATAATCAACTAATTGCTTACGACATCGAAAAACTCAACCAACAATTCCTCAATGAAGGTAAAAACTATATTTTGGTAGGTCCGGGACGTTGGGGAAGTAGCGATACTTGGTTAGGCATTCCGGTTAAATGGCCGCATATCTCTGCTGCTCGTGTCATTGTGGAAGCCGGGCTCACCAATTATCGAGTAGACCCTAGTCAAGGTACACATTTCTTTCAAAATCTAACTTCTTTTGGAGTTGGCTACTTCACTATCAATGCTTTCTGCAACGATGGGGTATACAATCAAGACTTCTTGAATGCTCAGCCCGCAATAGAAGAAACGAAGTATCTTCGTCGTATTCATTTCGAGCAAACTTTGGTTGTCAAAATGGACGGAAAGAAGAATGTAGGGGTAGTGATGATGCCGATACAATTAAAAGAGTAACTTTGCAATAAATTCAAGTATCATTTATGTGGATATTAGTCATCAGTTTAGTGCTCCTTGCCATCGTAGCCTCTCTTTTAGGAATCTATCGCAACAGAGCTATTAAAAAGAAAATAGAAAAAGGAGAGCTTAATCGTTTTCCTGAAGTGAAAGAGGTAGACAGTCAATGCTGCGGACAGCATGAAGTATGCGAACACGACAGTTTACTCGCTGCGGTAAGCAAAGAAATTGTATATTACGAGGACGAAGATTTAGATGAGTTTGTCGGCATACCTTCCAACGAATATACCGATGAGCAAATAGAAATGTTCCGAGACGTGTTCTATACCATGAAAGAAATAGAAGTAGCGGGATGGAGCAGAAGTTTACAACTCCGTGGCATCAACTTACCCGATGAGCTCAAAGATGAAGTCTTTTTAGTGGTAGGCGAGCGGAGATTTAACTAAAGAAAGTAAAAAGAATTATGATCGATTTATTGCAATATACCTTTTTCCAAAACGCATTATTGGGTAGTCTGTTCGCAAGCATCGCCTGTGGCATCATCGGCACTTATATAGTAACCCGACGTTTGGTATTTATCAGTGGCGGCATCACTCATGCTTCGTTTGGAGGAATAGGAATAGGACTTTACACGGGCATCTCTCCTATTCTATCCGCTGCGGTATTCTCGGTATTGTCTGCTTTCGGAGTAGAATGGTTGAGCAAGCGCAAAGATATGCGCGAAGATTCTGCAATTGCTGTCTTTTGGACATTTGGGATGGCACTCGGTATCATGTTTAGCTTCCTATCTCCCGGCTTTGCTCCCGACCTATCCGCCTATCTTTTTGGTAATATACTCACCATTACCCCAATCGATATTTTACTATTAGGTATTCTTTCGTTAGTGCTTGCCCTATTCTTCACCCTATTTATACATCCTATTATCTACGTAGCATTCGACCGCGAATTTGCTCGTTCGCAAGGCATACCTGTAGTAATATTTGAATATCTGTTAATGATGTTTATTGCTCTCACCATCGTATTTTGTTTGCGCATGGTTGGCATTGTATTAGCCATCTCGCTACTTACCATTCCACAGATGACAGCAAACCTTTTCACTTTTAAGTTTAAGCGTATCATCTGGCTTTCCATTCTTATCGGATACATTGGTTGTTTGGGCGGACTACTCATTTCTTATTTCAACAATGTACCTTCGGGAGCATCTATTATCTTTTTTTCTATTATTATCTATGCCGTTTGCAAGGTATGCAAAAGTATTTTTATAAATTTGCATAAGTAATAAACGAAGATGTTGAAAAAAAACGGAATATACCTAGTCGGAAGTCTATTCATACTCATGATTATAGCCGGATGTTCTACCAAGAAGAACACTGCCGGTTCACGCTTTTACCATTCTTTCACCACTCGTTTCAATGTATTCTTCAATGCTAGTGAAGCTTATAAACAAGGTGTTAAAGCTATTGAAACCGGCAACAAAGATAATTATCAAGAGACTTTGCCTCTCTATCCTATCGGGAACAAAAGGACAGTAGGTATAGGAGCAGGCGACTTCGACCGTGCTATTGAGAAATCACAAAAAGCCATTAAACGACATTCTATAAAGAAAAAGCCCGTACGCAAACCGGGAAAAAGTAAAGATCCTAAATACAAGAAATGGTTGGCACAGAAAGAATATAATCCTTTTCTGCACCGTGCATGGATGTTGATGGGTAAGGCTCAGTTCAATAAAGGTGAGTTCCTCGAAGCAGCTACCACTTTTTTGTACATTGCTCGTCTCTATCATACTAATCCGCAAGTAATGGCGGACGCACGCATTTGGGCTGCTCGCTGCTATACAGAAATGGATTGGTTCTACGATGCTGAAGATGCGTTAGGGAAAGTAAACAATGATAGTTTACCCTCTTCCTTAATTCCCGAACATTCGTCGGTATACGGCAACTATCTTTTGCGTCAAAAACGATTTAAAGAAGCTGTACCTTACCTACTCACTACTATCCGAAACGAAAAAAACAAAAGACAAAAAGCACGAGAATACTACTTGTTAGGGCAAGTATATCAACATCTAGGCGATAATACCAACGCTTTTCAAGCTTACGGAAAAGTGTCTCGATTAAGTCCGCCTTACGAACTGGAATTTAATTCAAAGATAAAGCAGACCGAAGTAGTATCGAACAAAAAATCAGAATCAATAGTGAAGCAACTTCACCGCATGGCACGCAACAAAAAGAATGGAGAGTACCTCGACCAGATATACTATGCCATCGGTAATGTTTATTTAGCCAAACAAGATACTATTCATGCCATTGAACAATATAAAATAGGCGTAGAAAAAAGTACAAGAGGAGGATTGGAGAAGGGACTTATCTTACTCACACTTGGTAATATCTATTGGCAACAGGCTGATTATGTGCAAGCACAAAAGTGTTATGCAGAAGTTATCGGTTTATTAGACAAAGAGCATTCAGCCTATGCGGAAGTTAACAAACGTTCCGAAGTGCTTGATGAGCTAGTCACTCATGTGGTAAGTGTGCAATTACAAGATAGTCTGCAACATTTGGCTACACTCAGCGAAGCGGAAAGAATGCGAATCGTAGAAAAGATTATAGAAGAATTAAAAAAGAAAGAAGAGAAGGAAAAGAAAGAAGCCGAACATCAAGCTTTAATGGAAAAGCGGGAAGAAATGATGGGAGACAATTCTTTTGGGAACAATAATAATCGTCCTGTTGCTCCCAAACCTATCGTGCCTACAGGCGACAAATCGTGGTACTTCTATAATCAGCAGCTATTGACGCAAGGTAAGGCAAGCTTTCAACGTAAATGGGGACGACGTAAGTTGGAAGATAATTGGAATAGACGAAACAAGACAGTGATTGCAGGCGAAGAGTTTGCCAAGGTAAATTATGATGAAGAAGAAAATTCATTTAGTAATATTTTTTTATTATACAATAAAAAAAGATCTAAATCTATTTCTGTAAAAAGATTACAATTGTTAACACGTATTGAACGCGTAATATATGTACTGTCTACTTCTATTGGTATTT
>JAVVPX010000090.1:0-9179 GCA_036655555.1 Bacteroidaceae bacterium
CCTATAAGATAATGGCTACGGGATATGAGGATGTGCTGGCTTTTCAAAATCCCGATGGAAGTTGTGTGGCGGTAGTTGCCAACCGTTCGGAGCAACCACGGAATGTAACGCTGGAAGTGAACAGTCTCAAAGTGAGGGTAACATTGAAGGCTAATTCATTTAACACGTTCTGTCTATAAAAAATAGTAGGAGCTAGTGCGACATACATAATAAAGACTATATCCAATAGTTCCCGCTAAGAAACTAGAGAAACGAAGTTTCTTGTAATACTTGCCTTGCTCTCCTTCTGCTCCTTTTCGGGATGCAGAAGGAGAGCTTGTTTTATAGAAGTTAATTATTATTTTAGCATTGTGTTTTATAAGATTTATTTTGTCACTATAAAGATATGAAGTACTAGCTTTTTATTATAATTCTATCTATTATTTCGGCTACTCGCCATCAATGAATTTAACGGATGAACCAATTAATAGATATTAAATAGGGCAACTTACAGAAAAATAATACGGTTCATTTAAAAAGTCTTCAGTAATATTTCAAAAGTCTTCAGTATTATCACTATATTTGTCTTAATACATAATGTTATGGTCAAATACATCTACTGTCTACTCACGTTATTTCTGCTTTCTGCGGCTTCTGCATATTCGCAATCAAAGCACTCCATAAAAGGAACCATAACAGATAAGAAGAAGCGGGAATCTTTGTCGTACGCAAATGTTTTGATTTACGGTACAGGAATGGGGGCTATTACAGATTCTATTGGAAATTTTAGAATAGAAGATGTTCCTCCGGGCATCTATCGACTGCAAATTTCAATATTGGGATATAAGACTTTGATAACTCCCGAGTATATTCTTACCACCAAAGATTTGCGTATTGATGCCGAATTGGAAGAAAATCCAACGGAGCTGGGAGAAGTAAGCGTTACAGCTTCTACTTTCCGACGTTTATCTGAAAGTCCCGTAGGACTTCGGATTATCGGATTACAAGAAATAGAGAAAAGTCCCGGAGCCAATCGAGACATTTCCCGTATTGTACAATCATACCCGGGTGTTGCCTTCTCTCCTGCCGGATATCGTAACGATTTAATTGTACGAGGTGGCAGTCCGTCCGAGAATCGTTTCTTCCTCGATGGCGTAGAGATTCCCAACATCAATCATTTCAGTACTCAAGGAGCTTCAGGCGGTCCGATCGGAATTATTGACGCTGATTTTATACGGGAAGTAAATTTCTATACCGGAGCTTTCCCATCCAATAAGGGGAATGCTCTTAGTTCTGTTCTTGATTTCAAACTCAGAGATGGTAGTATGGAAAAGAATTCACTGAAAGCTGCTTTAGGATATTCCGAAGTATCTTTGGCTTCCAACGGACATATTGGGAAAAAGACATCTTACTTGGTATCTGTAAGACAATCTTATCTCCAATTTCTGTTCAAAGCATTAGGATTACCATTCTTACCAACATTCACAGATGCTCAATTCAAAATAAAGACTCGCTTCTCCGCTCATCACGAACTCACGGTATTGGGAATAGGCGGGATAGACAATATGCGATTAAACACGGATGAGAAAGGCGAAAAAGCCGAATATCTGTTGAGCTATTTACCTAAGATTCAACAAGAGACCTTCACTCTTGGAGGTGTGTATAAGCACTATGCGGGCAATCACGTTCAGACTGCCGTAGTTAGTCATAGCTATCTGAATAACCGAAATACGAAGTACGTAAGTAATGATGAAAGTAACAATGATAAGCTGTCGTTAAAGATTCGTTCTATCGAACAAGAGACAAAACTAAGAATGGAAAATTCATCTACATTCGGACAATGGAAAGCAAATGTAGGGGTAAACCTTGATTATACTCAATACAATAACACCTCTTATCAGAAAGTATTCATTAAACAACAGGAACAAATAGTTGACTATTACACTAACTTGGATTTAATCCGTTGGGGATTTTTTGGTACAATGACTTATGAGACACAAGACGAACGTTTCACTGCTTCTTTAGGCATCAGGGGTGATGCAAACAATTATTCGTCCAAAATGAATAAGCTTTACAAACAACTATCTCCCCGCCTATCCTTATCTTACCGATTAATTGATAATATTTATCTAAGTGGCAATATAGGACGTTATTTTCAATTACCACCCTATACTGCCTTGGGGTTTAAGAAACAAAATACGTTTATCAATCGCGACCTAAAATACACAAATGTAGACCAAGCGAGTATAGGACTCTCCTATCGCCTCGGAGAAAAACTTCAAGCATCTGTAGAAGGATTCTATAAATTATATCATCATGTTCCACTCTCTGTGGCAGATAGCATTCCACTCGCCTGCAAAGGTAACGACTACGGAGTGATTGGTAACGAAGAACTTATATCAACAGCAAGGGGACGTTCCTACGGGGTGGAGTTCTTATTAAAATGGATGGTAGCCGGAAAGTTCAACCTTGCGTCATCATTTACTTTATTCAAAAGCGAATATCGCAACGGAAAGCAAAGTGATTATGTGTCTTCGGCTTGGGACAACCGCTACATCTTTAATGTAAGCGGAACTTACAACTTTAATCACAATTGGAGTTTCGGGGCAAAAGTAAGCTGCATTGGCGGTGCACCATATACTCCCTACGACTCAGATAAGTCATCACTTATTGATGCATGGAATGCACAAGGACGTCCTTATTATGACTACAACCAATATAACACCAAACGTCTTCCAGCTTTCGGGCAATTGGACATCAGAGTAGACAAGAGCTTTTATATCAAAAAATACATGTTAGGTTTCTATATTGATTTGCAGAATATAACCAACAGCAAATTCAAGCAACCGGATGTACTAATGAGTACAGGAGCCATCGACCCAAACGACAATAAACGATACATAATGAAAAGATTGGAACAGAAGAGCGGAACAATTCTTCCTACTCTCGGAATTACCTTTGAGCTATAATACGATACTAAAACAGCCTACCCTCCTTTACATATAGAGAGTCGGCTGTTTTCTATAATTGTAATCAATATATCTATCTCCTTTTATCTTCCTTCTTTTTCTTAGAATCAATATATTTGGCATATTGTTCTTCGGTAAGTATTTTCTTCAACTCTACTTCATGTGCTTTGCGAGCTGCTTTTATAGCCTCACGTTGCTGCTTCATCTCCATCTTTTGTTCTTTGGTAAGCTTCTGCTTTGGCATATTAGCCTGCATTTGTTTAGTCAGTTCAAAGTTAGCCACTTCCAATTGCTTTGTTTGAGCAGCGTCTAGCGAAAGTTCTTTCGCCATCCTCTCCGTCATCTTTTGAGCACGCATCTCGGGAGATACATTTTTGTGCCCTTTTCCTTGTCTCGATTGAGCCATAGCTATACCACCGAACATCATTAATACCACCAATACTACATTTAACCTTTTCATAATCGTTTTTTTTTAAGTAAATAATCAAGTTCACTTGAGTTGCAACTTATTATAAGACAGCTAAAAAGAGAAAAAGTTTAATGGGCAGCAGAAAATAATAATTAGTTCAAAGCAGAATTACTAATAGGTACTTCTTGCCAACATCCCTTATGAAGTTCCATTACACTGCGAATACCTGCCGACTGAAGTTCAGCAAACGCTTGTTCACGTCCGCTATTTATAAGTTCCGGATAGTGTGAATCAGAATTGACTAATACAGGAATATTCAAAGATTTCAGCAAAGAGAAATATCGGCTGTGAGGAAAAAAGACGTTCATCTCTTTATAAGCTTTTGTGTTTACTTCCACCATCAATTTATGCTCGGCAATCAGGGTGAAATATTCATGAAGTTTGTGATTATACCACGGTTGTTCCAGTAAATCGGACTGACAATAAGTAGCATTATACGACATCTTGTCGGCGTGTCCTACTATATCGAAACCTCCCTTTTCGATCATGCGCATCAACTTATCGTAGTACAGAACAACGGTTGCCCGCAAGTCGTTGTGAAAGCGTGAAAAAAGTATCTCTTTATATTTTTCTTTATGTACATCAATATCCACTAACTCACCTTCGGGAGTATGAAGCAGATGCACCGAACCAATACGATAGTCTAAAGGAAGTTCCTTAAAATAAGAAATAGAAGGATTGCTTTGCTCATCTAAATAATCAATTTCGAGACCTGCATACAATTCTATTTCAGCGGAATATTTATGTTTTAGTCGCTGTATCTCCGCCAAATAAGCAGGCATATCACAACGATTCATCGTCCAACGAGTTTCAAAAGGCAGTGGCGCATGCGAAGAGATTCCATAAGAAGTAAATCCCTGAGCAATAGCAGCTTTTACAAAATCTTCTATCGGTGCGTGTCCATCGCAAAAGGTGCAATGACTATGGTAGTTTGTGAGATTATTCATTTCTTTATCCTTCTATTTCGCTAAGTTCTAGCCAACGCATGGTTTTCTCATCAAGAAGTTCTATCACTTGAGCAATACGTTTAGACTTTTCGGTAAGTTCTTCTGCCGCAAGCGTACCTGTACAAAGGGCTGCTTCTATATCAACCTTTTCTTGCTCTAACGTTTCCAAATCCTTCTCTATCTGTGTTAATTCTATTTTCTCTTTATACGTCAACTTACGTTTATCGTTCGTACGTACCCTAGCCGTTTTCTCCTCTTTAGGTTTCTCCGCTTCCTTTTCCGCCTGCGCCTTTGCTTCCTTCCAATCACGGTAATCGGAATAGTTACCGGGAAAATCACGAATATCTGCTTGTCCGTTAAATACCATCAAATGATCTACTACCTTATCCATAAAGTAACGGTCGTGAGACACTACAATAACACACCCACTAAAATTCATCAAATAGTCTTCAAGCACATTTAGCGTAATAATATCTAAATCATTGGTAGGCTCATCGAGTACCAAGAAGTTAGGATTACGCATCAACACCGTACAAAGATAAAGCCGACGGCGCTCTCCCCCACTCAACTTATACACATAGCTATATTGCGTTTCGGGAGTAAAAAGGAAATGTTGAAGAAATTGCGAAGCAGTCAGTTTCTTTCCATTACCTAGTTCGATAACTTCGGCAATATCTTGTACCACATCAATCACCTTCATCTGTTCATCAAACTGCAATCCGTCTTGAGAATAGTAGCCAAAGCGTACTGTCTCACCTACTTCTATCGTTCCTTTATCTGGAGCTACCTGCCCCATCAACATCTTGATAAAAGTAGATTTACCGGTTCCGTTGTTGCCCACAATACCCATCTTTTCGTAACGGGCAAAGGTATAAGAAAAATCTTCCAATATCTTTAGCGTATCAAAGCTTTTGTAGAGATGCTCCGCCTCAAATATCTTAGAACCAATGTATGAAGCTTTCACATCTAGCTTCACGTTATCGTTATTAAACTGTTGTTTAGCCACTTTTTCAATCTCATAAAAAGCATCTTGACGATATTTAGCTTTATGAGCTCTAGCCTGCGGCATACGTCGCATCCAATCAAGTTCCGTACGATAGAGATTATTGGCACGCTCTATCTCTACATTAGTAGACTCAATACGTTCTTGCCTCTTCTCCAAATAATAGCTGTAATTACCTTTATATTGATAGAGTTGACGATTGTCTATTTCTATAATCTCAGAACATACTCTATCAAGAAAATAACGGTCGTGAGTAACCATTAATAGACTTATATTGCCACGCTTAAGATATTCTTCGAGCCATTCAGTCATGTCTAAATCGAGATGATTGGTAGGTTCATCAAGTATTAATAAGTCCGGTTCAGTAATAAGCACATTAGCTAATGCCACTCTTTTGAGCTGTCCACCCGAAAGATATTTTATTTGCTGATCGAGTTTATTAATTTTTAGTTGCGAAAGTATCTGTTTAGCTTTGCGTTCGTAATCCCACGCTTTCTCATGCTCCATCTGTATCAGCAATTCTTCTATACCGGGATGTCCCTCTGTCTCCATACAAAGCTCATAGTCTCTAATAAGTTGCACCACCACACTATTGGAATGGAAACAAGCTTCGAGCACACTCAACTCACCGGGATATTGCGGGTCTTGTTCTAGATAACCTATTCGGATATCACGACGAAACACGATGTTTCCTCCCTCATTTCCTTCTTTTCCTGCGATTATATTAAGTAAGGTAGTCTTTCCGCTACCGTTTTTAGCTATCAACCCAATACGTTGTCCCTCTGCTATTCCAAAAGACAGATTATCGAAAAGGACTAAATCACCAAACGACTTCTTTAGCCCTTCTATCTGTAATAAACTTATCATACTTCTTATTTTAATAAAATAGGTGAACCCTATTCACTGCTTTAAAATTTAGCAATCTCCATTTGCAAATCGCAATGTTCGCCTACTTTTTTCTTCTCCCATATCAATTGCATAGGATAAACTATTAATTCTCCATTCTTATAACATAGAGCCGGATATTCTTTTTTATTATCAACCACCGTCACCCATTCCATGCCTTCTATTTCGTTGACTAGAATAGCACCAAAAGCGATACCAAACGACTCCCATACTTCTCTTAGCTGAGCTTTAAAGTTATCGGAATCTATAATCTGTTGTATCTTCTCCACGTCTTCCAACGAAGCAGTGAAATCTTTCTTCAACAATTTCTTTATAGTGGATGAAGCCCATTCAAAAGCCTCATTGACCGTTCCAATCTCCAGCACGCGAATAGGAATTATTTCTATCGAACGATGTTCCTCTTCCTTTCGAACTTCTATTGTATTCAATATTTCTTCGGCAATCTTTATGTCTTCCGTACGAGGAACGGTAAAAGAGCATTCAAGAGAGAGATTGCTTTCGCCCATAATCCACACATGAGAAGTGTACCATTCGCCTTCTTCCTGAAAAGTTTCGCTACTATATGCGGCATCCCATTTACCAACCTTTACCAACTTAGCCTCAGCATTATTTTTGAGTTCATCTTTCACAGCATCCTCTCCATAACGCATCGCATCGGGTTCTTTGCTGTCAGCCTTAAAGGCAGATATACGAAAGTTTCCACTCCATTTATTTGGATTATAAAACAAGAAACTATCTTCCGTATCTTCAAATTCATTCCATTCTTTGGGGTAAATCAGAGAGAACCATGCTCCCGGAGAGATAAACTTTCTATCTTGTATGTTCATTTGGTTGATGAGTATTTGTTCAGTTCACAAATATACAAGATAATCTTTTAATAAGTAGTAGAGAAGTACAAAAAGATGAAACTGTTCTTTTTCTCTAAGACTTAGAAGTAAAGGTAAGCACTCTATTCAACACAAAATTAATGCCTCCATAAACAAATAAGCCTAAAAACTGCGCCAAGTATTCATTCATGCCTACCCAATCTATCATTGTTTTAAAAAAGGCATATTGCACTCCGTAAGCTATGCCAAAGGCAAGAACGAAGAAATAAAACATTTCACGAAAAATATTGGTATGATGTGCTTGAAAAACCCAAAATTTATTCCATATAAAGCTATTGATAAGTCCTACGATATAGCCCACTAAATTAGAACATTCCGGACTAAAGTCTACCCACCGCATCACCACATAAACAACATACGTTATTAGGGTATTGAGCATTCCTACAATAACAAACTTTAGAATGCGGATAACTTCGTCTTTATCTTTCCAATCAATCATTCTTTTCGTCTTTATGGCAAAGCAGTGTCTCGATATTATATCTCGGGCGTTCTTTAACTTCAATATATATTTTCCCTATATATTCTCCTATTACTCCAATAGAGATAAGGATAATACTTCCCATAAACCAAATGGAAAGAATTATTGATGCCCACCCGGCTACTGCTCCACCGGCAAAAAGGACATAGAGTACATATATAAAGCCCAACAAACTAAGAGATAAGATAATGAGTCCGGTAGCCGCAATCATACGCACCGGCTTCACTGAAAAAGAAGTAATACCATCAATGGCAAAATTTATCATCTTGCGAATCGGATACTTTGAATCTCCTGCAAAACGTTCGCTGCGTTCATAATAAACCGAAGTTGTATTATATCCTATAAGTGGAACAATGCCACGAAGGAAAAGATTTCGTTCTTTGAAGCAAGAGAGTTGCTCAACTGCTCGTTTACTCATTAACCGATAATCGGCATGATTATAAACAGAATTAACGCCTAAGCCTTTCATTAATTTATAAAAGGCAAGAGCAGAATTACGCTTAAAGAATGTATCCGTCTTTCGAGAACTTCGCACGCCATAAACAATATCAAAACCCTCGCTATACTTATCTACCATCTGTTCAATAACTTCTACGTCATCTTGCAAGTCGGCATCAATAGAAATTATGATGTCACTCATTTCCTTTGCAGTCATCAAACCTGCCATCAACGCATTTTGATGCCCTACATTTCCGGCAAGATTAAGCCCGTAGACATGCTTGTTATCTCTATATAATTCTTTTATCAGTTCCCATGTATTGTCGCGACTACCGTCATTAACAAACAGCACAAAACTATTTGGAGACACCTTACCCGCATCTACTAACCGATTCAATAGGTTAGTTAAGCGAGCACTGGTCTCATGGAGAACTTCCGTTTCATTATAGCAAGGAACTACGATGGATAGAATCATTATCTTTTTATTTCTTTTCTTCTTTTATATCAACAAGCAAATTCAATTCTTCTAATTGAGAAGGATCGAGCGCAGCAGGCGCATCAATCATAACGTCGCGTCCAGAATTATTTTTCGGGAAAGCAATACAATCACGAATAGAATCTAGACCTGCGAAAAGCGATACCCAACGGTCAAGTCCATAAGCCAAACCACCATGAGGAGGCGCACCATACTTGAAAGCATCCATCAAGAATCCAAATTGTTCATGAGCTTTAGCTTCGGTAAAACCTAAAAGTTTAAACATCCGAGCCTGTAAAGCACCATCGTGAATACGAATAGATCCGCCGCCTACTTCCACACCATTGACAACCATATCGTAAGCATTCGCGCGAACAGCAGCCGGATTAGTATCTAACATTGGTACATCTTCAAGCTTAGGCGAAGTAAACGGATGGTGCATAGCCATCAATCTATTCTCTTCTTCGCTCCACTCAAAAAGAGGGAAGTCTATCACCCAAAGACAAGCAAACTTATTCTTATCACGTAATCCAAGCTGAGTTCCCATTTCTAAGCGAAGTTCGCAAAGTTGCTTGCGAGTCTTCATTGCATCTGCTCCCGAAAGTATCAGAATCAAATCACCGGGTTT
>JAVVPX010000091.1:0-9172 GCA_036655555.1 Bacteroidaceae bacterium
AAATGAATGTTTTTTTTTATTTCAACGCAAAAGCCCCCAAAAAGGCATTAAAAACGCCTTTCGGAGATTCTTTATCCATTAATTCTCTTACTAAGAGAACACTATTTTATTTCCTACAAGATAGATATACTTGATTTCCTGCTGTTCTATATTGGAAATCCTTTGCCATTGATAAGACGGAAAGGATAGAAGTTATATCATCGTCTGTGAGAAATTCACACGTGAAACTTTCTTTTTTGAGCTTTTCATCATCAAAATGGAACTGAACATCAAAATGGCGTTCAAGACATCGGGTTATTTGCTCTAAGTCTGCCTTTTCAAAGATAAGTTTACCGCTCATCCACGCAAGTACATTCTTTGCCGAAGAAGTATTTGTTAATGTGGTTGCTAATGTCTTAGCGTTCACATTTAATGTCTGCCCCGGTTGAAGAAGAATGCTAGCAGCCGACTCTCCCGGCAAATCAATGCGAACAGAGCCTTTTAATAAGGTGGTCACCACCTTGTCCTCCGAAGGTCGGGCGCGTACATTGAATTTAGTGCCAAGTACTTGGACCTTAATATGCTTACTATTTACAACAAAAGGGATACGTTTGTTGTGCGCAACCTCAAAATAGGCTTCACCGCTAAGATTTACTTGGCGGGTTCTGCTCCATACGGAGGTTTTATAAACCAATTGAGTAGCGGAATTTAGCCACACCCTAGAACCATCGGGCAATACAAATTGAGCTCGTTGTCCGGCAGCTGTTTCTACAATATAATTCGAAGATTTATTAAAAACAAAAAAAGAAAAACCCGCAGTAACAATGACCCCAATAAAAAAAGCCGCAAAGGGAATAACATAGTTTCTCAAGCTAACAAAGTGCCGAGTACGAGCTGTCTTTTCTTTCCGTTTAGCAGCAGCTTTCCACTGTGCAAAAGACTTTTCTATATTAATTGAGCCCATAGCCGCAGCACGTTCTCCTAAAAATGTGATATAATATAACTGTTCCAACAGCGTACTATTCTCCTCTGAAGACTCACACCAAGTCTCCACTTGTAAGGAATCTTCGTTATTAAGTTCCCCATTAAGATAGCTCAACAGTTTAGTTTGTTCCATTCTATTTATCTTTAACACCCAATGATTAATACATTGTTCTCATGTAATACAAATTTGTTGATTAACATACTAAATGAGAAGTGAAATAAACATTATTTAATCATCTATTTTGAGAATGCAGAAATTATAACTACGTTTGTCGAGGATTTAATAAAATACGATGGAGAATTTTACCAAGCCTTTAGACATACATGATAATAACGCCATCATTACCTTATTAAAAGAAAATGATGAGAATGCTTTCGAAACAGTATATCGTTACTATTTTCGGGGATTGTCTGCTTTCTGTTCTCAATATGTATCTCAAATAGAATCCGAAGAAATAGTACAAGATACCATGATGTGGCTATGGGAAAACCGTTCAAACTTAATCGTTGACCTTTCATTAAAGACTCTCTTATTCACTATCGTAAAGAACAAAGCGTTAAACCGCATTAATCACCACGAAATAAAACGTAGAGTTCACCAAAAAATAGCCGATAAATACGAAACGGAATTTACCGACCCCGATTTTTATTTAGAAAACGAATTGTTTGTACTTTATAACAATGCCTTACAAAAATTACCAAAAGAATTTAGAGAGGCTTACGAGCTAAATAGAATACACCATCTTACTCATAAAGAGATTGCGCTAAAATTGAGCGTATCGCCTCAAACTATTAATTATCGCATTAGTCAATCTTTAAAGATTTTGCGAATCGGGCTAAAAGATTATTTGCCCTTTTCGCTATCTCTTTTTCTTTTTTACTTCTGAAAAGCAGCCTGTTTAAGCGCCGACTTTATTCAACTACAATTTCATCTACGAATAAATGTGCTTTCTCGCCTTTAGCTCCGTGCCAAGCGGGAATAGAAGAGGTGGTTTCTATTAATACCCTCATCTGAGTAGCTTCTACTTTATTGAAATTACAAGTATATTCAGCTAATCCGTCTTTATCCTCTTTTTTAGCTAGCGGGATAATTGTTTCGCCCTGCTTCACGAACTTTCCTCCTTTACCGGAAGCTGTCCAAACAGTGATTTTTGTTGGTGGAAAGATGTATTCTCCAAATTGTATCATCGCACCTACTTTTACGGAAGAGATAGAGGTCGCTTTTCCTAAATCAATATTCACATCCATGTGATTATCTTGATACCCAATCCAATATCCGGTACTGTAATTGAAATCGCCTCTCAGTCCGTCTGCAAAAACAGAAGCACCCGAAAAGGTATATTTCTCTGTAGGCTTAGTGTTTAGCGTAACCTTTCTACCGGTAGCTTTATTGAACTGAAAATCTTTCTTAAAGATGCGTGTCTTAATACTTTCTCTATCCGCAATAGCTTGCAAGCTACACTTCTCGGTAATTTCTATAGGCTGTGTATAACGCGTACTATTCGGCGTTGGCTCTGTTCCATCTAATGTATAATAAATCGGAGCATCTCCCAAAGTCGTAAGTGCTACCATCACAGCACCCTTTTCGGAATTTATGGTATAACTACCTGACACTTCGTAGACGTGCTTACCGTAGTTCAAACCCAACTGATCGTAAATGGTCATTATGCGAGAGAGACTATTCAGAAAACGCTCGCTACTTTTATTTTTTGATTGCGTCCACTGTACTTCGCTTAACGCAGCAAGACGAGGCAATAACATATATTCCAAGTGCTCACCGGAAAGGATATATTCTGTCCACAAATTGGCTTGCACTCCTATGATATATTTACGCTCTTGTTCTGACAACACCGCAGGCACCGGTTCTAACGAATATACTTTCTCTAACGAATTATATCCGCCAATTGCTAACGGTTCGCTTTGGGTATTGAGGGTTGGATAATAGTCGAAGTAAAGATAAGAATTGGGTGCCATTATCACCGGATGGTGCAAACGGGCAGCTTCGATGCCACCGTCCATACCACGCCACGACATTACCGTAGCATTAGGAGCCAATTCGCCTTCCAATATCTCATCCCAACCTATCAGTTTACGATGATGCTCATTCAAGAATGTTTCTATTCTTTTGGTTGTATAGCTTTGCAAAAAGAATTCTGCTGTATGTTTTGTATCTCTCTTTATGCCTTCTGCCTTAATACGTGCTTGACAACGAGGGCACTTTTCCCAACGCACTTTAGGACATTCATCACCACCAATATGAATATAAGGTGCCGGGAACAATTCCATCACTTCTGTCAACACATCTTTAATGAAGGTAAAAGTTTCTTCCTTACCGGGGCAAAGCACATCTTCACGCACTCCCCATTGACCTGATACTTCGTACGGACCACCTGTGCATCCCAATGAAGGATAAGCAGCCAAGGCAGCCATCATGTGACCCGGTAAATCTATTTCGGGAATAATGGTGATACATCTTTCTTTTGCATATTCTACAATTTCGCTTATTTGCTTTTGAGTGTAGAACCCACCGTAAGGAGTATGATCGTAATTATCCCATTCCTTAGCTATCATCGTTTTGAGACGACGACTTCCTATTTCTGTTAGAAGTGGATATTTTTTAATTTCAATGCGCCATCCTTGGTCGTCCGTTAAATGCCAATGCAAAGTATTTAGTTTATGAATGGACATTACATTGATGATACGCTTCATCTCTTCTACAGGAAAAAAGTGACGCGCCACATCAATCATCATGCCACGATAAGCAAAACGAGGAGCATCTTTTATTTCGGTACAAGGTAGCGTCCATTCAACAACATCGCCACTATTACCCCCATAGACAGACACCGGAAGGAGTTGCTTAATTGTTTGAATAGCATAAAACAAACCATTGCGCGTTGATGCTTCTACCAACACTCGATTGTTAGTTATACTTAATGTATAAGCCTCCTCCGGCAATTCCTTATTGATAACAAACAAAATCCCCTTCTCGGGCAATGCTTCGTTGCCGGCTAAAGATTGGGCAGATGCTGCATATCCCGAAGCATTTTTTAGTTGAAGTACAAAAGAATTTATAATCGAATCGGAAGAAGTAAGTAGTTCCGATGAAACATACAATGGCTTATCATTATCCAAAACAAAGTAACCGGGTTTAGCAACCAGTTCATTAGGCATGGGAATGAGTTGATAATCAAACGTTGTTTCTTTTCCTTGGCATGCGGATAAAACGAACAAAAGCATACATAAATACATCAATGGGGATTTAAAAGCGTGTCTCATTAGAATTAGTTTAAAGGTATTAAAAATTAGCTAGCCATCGGCTACTTATATAATACATTTATTGAATGATTATTACTAAACTCTTTCACCTTTAATTGTATTTTTAAAAGGATATACGTACATTTGCCTTACAATAATTAATTTTACGATACGTATCGTAGCTTAACTCACATAATCCATCGCTATATGAAACGATCTTTTTTTATACTTGCTGCCTTATTAATTTCTTCATTCGGAATAGCAAACGGAGCTGTTCGCACAGAATATACTTTCGAGAAAGATTGGAAGTTTTCACGTTTAGATAATCCTGCTTTTAGTAGTCCCGACTATAACGACAAGCAATGGCAAACAGTAACTGTACCTCACGATTGGGCTATTTATGGTCCTTTTAGTAGTCAAAATGACAAGCAGAAAGTAGCCATCGCACAAGATGGGCAAAAAGAAACGTTAGAGCACGCAGGACGTACGGGCGGTTTACCTTTTGTAGGCGTCGGTTGGTATCGTCGTAGCTTTGAAGTTCCTGCATTCTCTAAGGGGAAGAAGGCAACTCTCGTATTCGATGGAGCGATGAGCCATGCCCGCGTTTATGTGAATGGTAAAGAAGCCGGTTATTGGCCTTATGGATATAATTCTTTTTATCTGGACGTAACGCCCTTTCTGAATGCCAATGGCAAAAACACCTTAGCGGTAAAATTAGAGAACGAAACAGAATCTTCTCGTTGGTATCCCGGTGCCGGACTATATAGAAATGTACATTTAATCATTAACGAAGAAGCTCACATTCCTATGTGGGGCACACAACTAACCACTCCAATAGTAAAGGAGAACTTTGCGCAAGTACACTTGAATACTTCGTGGGTAGTAGCCAAAGGTCAACCTACTAAAGCTTATCAGATTGTCACTGAGATTAAGAATGCCACAGGTGAAGTTGTGAGCAAAGGTAACAAGCAACTCACTGATTTCGATAATCAAACCTTCAGTCAAGAATTTGTTGTTGAGAAACCAATTCTTTGGACTCCGGAAACTCCTTATTTATATACAGCACAATCTAAAGTATATGAAGGCAATGTATTGAAAGACGAATACACAACTACATTTGGCATTCGTTCCATCCAAGTAATTCCTAACAAGGGATTTTTTCTTAATGGAAAGAAAACGGTATTTAAAGGAGTATGCAATCATCACGATTTAGGTCCTTTGGGAACTGCCGTAAACGATGCTGCCATTCGTCGGCAGATACGGATATTAAAAGACATGGGCTGTAATGCCATTCGTACTTCTCACAATATGCCCGCTCCCGAATTGGTAAAAGCGTGCAACGAAATGGGAATGATGATTATGATGGAAACCTTTGATGAATGGGCAACAGCTAAGTGCGAAAATGGCTATCATAAATTCTTTGACGAATGGGCAGAAAAAGACCTCGTAAATATGTTGCGTCATTATCGTAATGCTCCCGGAGTGGTAATGTGGTGCATAGGTAATGAAGTGCCCGACCAATGGAACGGAGACAAAGGCCCTAAACTATCACGCTATTTGCAAGATATTTGTCATCGAGAAGACCCAACTCGTCCGGTAACACAAGGTATGGACATACCTGCAGCTGTGGTAAACAACAACATGGCAGCAGTAATGGATGTGGCAGGTTTTAATTATCGTCCTCATCAATATCCCGATAACTACAAAAAGCTTCCGCAACAGTTAATCCTTGGTAGCGAAACGGCTTCTACGGTAAGCTCGCGAGGTATTTATAAGTTCCCTGTCAGCAGAGAATGGATGAAGAAGTACGACGATCATCAATCTTCGTCTTACGATGTGGAGAGTTGCGGATGGTCTAACTTACCCGAAGACGACTTCATTCAACACGAGGACTTGCCTTATTGTATTGGTGAATTTGTATGGACGGGATTTGATTACTTAGGTGAGCCAACTCCTTATTATACCGATTGGCCAAGTCACTCTTCTTTGTTTGGCATCGTCGACTTAGCAGGTTTGCCCAAAGACCGCTATTATTTATACCGCAGCCATTGGAACAAAGAGCAAGAAACGCTTCATCTCTTGCCTCATTGGAATTGGGAAGGGCGCGAAGGAGAAATAACTCCGATATTCGTTTATACCAACTACCCCACTGCCGAACTCTTCATTAACGGAAAGAGCCAAGGCAAGCGCACTAAAGATTTGTCCGTGACAGTACGCAATAGCACCGATTCCGTTTCGATCATGAACTTTAAACGTCAGCAACGTTATCGCCTAATGTGGATGGACACTAAGTATGAACCGGGAACAGTTAAAGTAGTAGCCTACGATAAGAACGGTAAAGCGGTTGCCGAAAAGACTATGTGTACCGCAGGCAAGCCTCATCATATAGAACTAATCCCTGATAGACGACTGCTCAAAGCAGATGGAAAAGACCTCTCTTTTGTCACAGTGAAAATAGTAGATAAAAATGGAAATCTCTGTCCGAATGCCACTACCGAAATCAAGTTCAAAGTGAAGGGAGCCGGCATTTATTGTGCAGGAGCGAATGGTAACTCTGCTTCTTTGGAATCTTTCCAGCTTCCCAAGATGAAAGTCTTTAGCGGCATGATGACTGCTATTATTCAAACAACAGATAAACCCGGAAATATAACGTTGGAAGCTAATGGTATGGGACTAAAGAAAGCATCCCTAACGATAGAAAGTAAATAAAGAGTCGATGGTTCAAGACTTTATCCAATAAATCTTATCTTTGCCAGCTCATAAGTGTAAATATGAAGAAGGTTGCCGTTTTATTATATTTCATCATCTGTGTTCTTTGCCCTTCTTTCAGTGAAGACGGAGAAGGATTGGATAGCATCATAGACTCCTCTCAAGCACACCGTTACTTAACCCGTGCTACAATGTATGGAGTTGGAATGACTAATGTGTTTGATACTTACCTTTCTCCTTTGGAATATACAGGAATAGAGTTTAGAGTATCGCGGGAAACAATGCGAATGACGAAGCTCTTTGACGGCAACGTGTCTCTGCAAAATTACTTCCAAGCCAATGTAAGTTATAGCGAGAATAAAGCAGAAACCAGCAATTCTTTTGCCGGATTAGTGAATTGGAACTGTGGTCTACACTATCAGTTCCGAATCAACAATAATTTAAAGTTCCTTACCGGAGCGTTGGGTGAACTTAATGGTGGCTTCATTTATAATCTACGTAACTCCAACAATCCGGCTTCGGCAAAAGCTTATGTCAATCTATCGGCTTCGGCTATGATGATTTATCATTTCAGGATTAAACATTATCCGATGATTGTCAGGTATCAAGCGAATGTACCTTTTATGGGAGTAATGTTTTCGCCCGACCATCAACAGTCTTATTACGAGATATTCACGGTAGGCGAGCGAAGCAATATTGTTAAGTTTACTTCACTCCATAATCAACCGTCCATCCGTCAGATGTTGAGCCTAGACTTTCCTGTTCGCTATACAAACTTGAGAGTTAGCTATTTATGGGACGTACAACAATCTCACTTAAACGGATTAAAAACTCATACTTACTCTCATTTATTTATGGTTGGATTTGTGAAAAATCTCTATCGTATCCGCAACAAAGATAAAAAGATATTGCCACCATCCGTTAGAGCCTATTAAATATAGATATGATACACCCATCTACAATATATAGTAAAGGAAGAGTCTCTGTTTTGTTCATCTTCCTCTCTTGCCTCTTCTTTTCCGCTTGCGTGAAAGAAGATGACTTTGACAACACCCCACAAGGGAACTTCGAGGCTTTGTGGAAAATTATCGATGAGCAATACTGCTTTTTGAGCTACAAAGAAATAGATTGGGACGAAATACACAATCGTTATCAACAAAGAATATTTCCCGGGATGAGCAACGAAGGGGTATTCGAGGTACTTAGAGATATGCTTGCCGAGCTCAAAGACGGACACGTCAACCTAGTTACAGCAAGTAATGTGGCTTATTATCGAAAATGGTTCGAAGACTATCCCGAGAACTTCAACGACAGCATCCATACCCTCTATTTAGGAAAAGACTATCGGACAGCAGCCGGAATCAAGTACAAAGTATTAGACGATAACATCGGATATATCTACTATGGAAGTTTTAGCTATGGCATAGGCGAAGGCAACTTAGACGAAGTGTTTAGCTACTTAGCTACTTGCACCGGATTGATAGTAGATGTGCGTAACAATGGCGGTGGCACTATCACCAATTCTGAAAAGTTAGCCGCAAGATTCACCAATAAGAAGATATTAACCGGATATATTCAACACAAAACAGGCAAAGGACATAACGATTTCTCCAGTCCCCATCCTCTTTATCTTGAACCAACTAAAAGAATCCGTTGGCAGAAGAAAGTCGTAGTGCTTACTAACCGTCATTCTTTTAGTGCTACCAACGATTTTGTCAACAAAATGCGTTTACTTCCATTAGTTACTACCATGGGCGACCAAACAGGCGGAGGTTCGGGGCTGCCTCTTTCTTCGGAATTGCCTAATGGATGGGCAGTGCGTTTTTCGTCAAGCCCCCACTTTGGTCCGGATATGGATCAAATAGAATTTGGCATTCAACCGGATGAGAAAGTAAATATGTCTATTGACGATATTCTAAAGAACAAAGACACTATTATAGAAACTGCACGAAGTTTTTTAAAGAAATAGAAATAAATTAATCAGTTTCTTTGGCTATAAAGAAATTATTTCTACCTTTGCACCGTTAAATAAGAGTGCATCTGCGCCTGTGGCGTAATTGGTAGCCGCGCTAGACTTAGGATCTAGTGTTGAGAGACGTGTAGGTTCGAGTCCTATCAGGCGCACACGATTAAGAATCCCCGCTAAAACGATGTTTTGGTGGGGATTTTTCGTGTTGAAAAACGTCGAAATATTACTAAAGGCTTAAAAAATAATACTGTTTGTTTTTGAAATAATACTGATGAC
>JAVVPX010000092.1:0-9091 GCA_036655555.1 Bacteroidaceae bacterium
CTTTTTTATAAGTTTTTTAATTTCATGCTTTCAGTTTCTCTCGTCAATGAAATAATAGTTATATTTGCAAGCATTATAACTCACATAACTACAATGATAAAGAGATGAAAAATACGCCAATCGAATGTCGTTTCGTTGATGAAGCCATCAATGAATTTCAACTAAAAGATTTAGCGAAAGCTACTATCCGCGAAGTAAAAGGTATCGCTTCCAAAGCCGAACAGCTCTCAGGAGTGGAATATATTAAGATGGAAATGGGAGTACCCGGACTTCCTCCTTCGAGTATTGGAGTAAAAGCCGAAATAGATGCTCTAAAAAATGGTATCGCAAGCTTATATCCCGA
Organism: Bacteroidaceae bacterium; assembly: GCA_036655555.1. Lineage (GTDB taxonomy): Bacteria > Bacteroidota > Bacteroidia > Bacteroidales > Bacteroidaceae > Bacteroides. Next base: position 344 of record JAVVPX010000092.1, read on the forward strand.
CATTAACGGTTTGCCGGAATTAAAAAATGAAGCAGCAAACTTTGTAAAAGCATTTATCAACATAGACATCAATCCCGAAGGCTGCGTGCCGGTAACAGGTTCGATGCAAGGGACGTATGCTTCGTTTCTTGTATGCGGTCAGTGTAACACAGAGAAAGATACTATTTTGTTCATAGACCCCGGATTCCCGGTACAAAAACAACAATTGTTGGTGATGGGACAGAAATACGAGACTTTCGATGTATATGATTATCGCGGCGATAAGCTCAGAGAAAAGTTGGAGAGTTATTTAAAGAAAGGAAACATTTCCGCTATCATCTATTCTAACCCCAACAATCCAAGTTGGATATGCCTGAAAGAAGAAGAGTTGAAAGTGATTGGAGAATTAGCAACCAAGTATGATATCATTGTATTAGAGGACTTAGCTTATTTCGCAATGGATTTTCGCAAGAATCTTAGTACACCCTACAAAGCCCCTTTCCAACCATCGGTAGCTAATTATACCGACAATTATATTCTTCTCATTTCCGGTTCTAAAGCATTCAGCTACGCAGGTCAACGTATTGGAGTAACTTGCATTTCCAACAAACTATATCATAGAGCTTATCCGGGGCTTACCAACCGTTATGGTGGAGGAACTTTTGGAACTGTATTTATTCATCGAGTACTTTATGCGCTGTCTTCGGGCACTAGCCATTCGGCACAATATGCAATGGCGGCGATGTTGAAAGCTGCGAGCGAGGGTGAATATAACTTTTTGGACGAAGTGAAGGTTTATGGTGAACGTGCTCGTAAACTTAAAAATATTTTTTTACGCCATGGTTTTCATTTGGTGTACGACAACGACTTAGGCGAACCCGTAGCTGATGGATTCTACTTTACCATCGGTTATAAAGGGATGACGAGTGGAGAATTAATGAAAGAACTTATGTATTACGGAGTGAGTGCTATCTCATTAGTAACCACAGGCAGCCATCAAGAAGGACTAAGAGCTTGTACTTCTTTCATCAAAGACCATCAGTATGAGCAATTAGAAGAGCGAATGACCCTCTTCGAGAATAATCATCCGATTCACAACTAAGACGGCTGTATAAGTTGCGTCAAGAAAGCATCTTTATAGCTATCTTCTGTTCGCAACCAATCTTTAAGAGTGCCGCAAACAACAAATCCGCACGAAGAAAACAGCCGAGTGCTTTCTTCGTTATCGGCAGGAATATAAGCATATAGTTGCTTCATGTGAAGGTAGCCGAAACAATACTCAGCAAGCAAATTTAATGTTTGCTGAGCTATTTTTTCTCTTCTGTATTCTTTCATCACCACAATACCAACCTCTGCCCTAGCATGCAAGGGATCGAAATTAGTTAAATCCACCGAACCGATAATCAATTCGTCTCGTTTTCTGATTATCATCAAGCGTAATTGTCTATCCATAAAGATGTCGTTACCGGACGTTTGAATATATTGTTTGAGAACATAACGAGAATAAGGAGAAGTAATACTACTCACTTCCCATAGTTCCGGATTATTTTCTATTCGATACATCACGTCCAAATCTTCCGGTTCGGGCGCACGAAGATAAAGTTGTTCGTTGGTAAGATAAGAGGTGGTAGTCATATTCAATAAAAGATTAGAGACAATAATTATGTTGAGGAATTATCAAGACTTTAGATTGTGGAGAATAAGTTCCTAAATCCAAATGTGCCATTTGATGAGATTTCTCTATTAATCGCAAAATATCGGCATAAGAATAAGCATCAGTATCGTACACCACATGAGTAAATTCATTGAATGGCAAATCCAATTTCAAATGCCCATCCGGCAGTGATTGTTCATCGGCTTCCACAAAATAATGAATGCCATTGAGCTTATTCTGTTCACATAGCGTCCGCATCTTATTTAGAGAATCTATGCTTCCCAACACGATGAAACGGAATTTAGGAATCTTATTAAAACCTATAATCTTTTTAAGTCTAATATACAATCCAACCAATAACGAAATAAAAGCACGAAAACCAACAACCATCTTCACTGCAAAAACAAAGAACACACTATAATGAGGAAAATGCTTCTTGAAAAATATAATCATCGCATCGTAAAAGACATAGACATACTTAAATGAATCTTTTTTCGTACTTTCTCCTTTGTAATGAAGGATAGGCGAAAATGGAAGATAATAGTTTTCGTAGCCGGAGAGTTTTATCCGATAAGACAAATCAATATCTTCACCATACATAAAGAATGTTTCGTCCAACAATCCGGATTTATCTAATGCGCTACGCCTAAGAAACATAAACGCTCCTGAAATAACATCTATCCTATTCACCTCTTTTTCGTCCAAAAACCGAAGATAATACTTCCCAAACCTGCGAGAATAAGGGAACAAACTACAAAGTCCGCTCATCTTATAAAAGGAAGTCATAGGAGAAGGGAATCCTCTTCTCGATTCAAGGGCGAAAGAACCATCCGTTCCAAGCATCTTCACCCCTATTCCGCCCGTATTTGGATACTGTTGCATTTGCCGAAGACAATCTTTCAAGGTATTTTCTCCTAGTATAGTATCAGGATTTAATAACAATACATATTCCCCTATGGATTGACTTATAGCAATATTATTGGCTCTTGAGAAACCTATATTTTCTTTATTAGCAATAAAATGAACGGTGGGAAAACGGGGAGAAAGGTATTCTAAAGATTCATCGGACGAAGCATTATCTACCACAAATATTTCGGTTGCCAATCCCTCTGTTGCTTTTAGAACTGAAGCGAGGCATTGTTCCACAAAATACTTCACATTATAATTAACTATAACAACAGATAATTGCATCCTTTTCTCCTCTTTCTATCTCTTCTTTCCACTCATAACTTCGCAAATCTGATTGAACAGACTTTTCTTTTTTTCATATCCCCTCACTTCTCTCTCTTTATTTCCAAACTCTTGTTCAGAAGTAAGATTTTGAGTAATCATACGATAGATAATTCCCCAATCAGGCAATCCGCCTAAATTGCGGTCATCTATAAAAATATCGGCTTTTATCTTGCGACTATATCCGTTTGTCTCCTTATTCTCTTCCTCATAGTCTTTATTCACTGCATAGAACTCCAATCCTCTTTCCTTGCAAAAAGCCACAGCCTCATCAAGAAGTTTTCCCTCTCGTACCGACCATAAAATAAGAATATGGCGTTCCTTTTGAAGCATTTTCAACGTATCAATAGCAAAAGGCAATTCCTTTCCAATACGAGGATATTCATGTTCCACAATAGTTCCGTCAAAATCTACTGCTATAATCATTCTTCTTCCGGTTTTTCGTTATCTTCATCTAAATCTAACTCTTTCACTATTCTCTTTTTCGTAGGCACGCACAACAGAGTGGCTACTAATATAATAAACGCACAAAATGCTCCAACATTGCTCGATGTGGCATAGTAAACATAAATATCTAATAAAAGGACTGATTCGAACATGAATAAGAGCGATAGGTACATTTTTTTATATTTATTCATTCCCTCAACGAGAGAAAGATTTCGCAACTTATTGTTAACAAAACGACCGTATAATTTCAATGTTATTGGCACAACGGCAAGAGTGCAAATAATGCCAACTGTTTCTAATATATACGTTATACGTACATCCGACAAATAAAAGTTTCTGTTCAGAAGTCCGCATTCAAACGACAAACAAATCAAAGAAGAGAATGCAAGAAAACAAGCATACTGAATCTTTAATCTATTAGCCAACCTTTTTATCAATTCGTTCATTCTTGTCTTTTTTATTTAAACAGTACCCATGAAAGTTGTTCTATTTACAATAGAGCGTCCTAAGGTTACTTCATCCGTATATTCCAATTCATCACCGATAGAGATGCCTCTAGCAATCACGCTTAACTTAACATCGGCGTTGCCTAATTTTCGAAAGATGTAAAAGTTGGTGGTATCTCCTTCCATCGTTGAGCTTAGGGCAAGAATTATTTCTTTCACCCCCTCTTCCCTTACCCGACGGACAAGACTTTCTATTTGCAAATCACTTGGACCAATTCCATCCATCGGCGAAATAACTCCACCCAGCACATGATACAAACCTTTAAATTGCTGCGTACTTTCTACAGCCATCACATCACGAATATTTTCTACCACGCAAATAACAGAACTGTCGCGCGAAGGATTAGCACATATTTGGCAAACATCAGTATCGGATATATTATGACAAACCTTGCAATATTTCACTTCATGCTTTAACGTTATCATCGCATTGCCAAAAGCCTCCACTGTCGACGTTTCTTGCCTTAACAGATGAAGTACCAAACGCATAGCGGTCTTCCTTCCTATTCCGGGTAACTTAGCAAATTCGCCCACAGCTTTCTCTAATAATGCTGATGGATATTGTTGATTCATCTTCTATATTCTCTTAATTATGCGACAAAGATATAAATTTTAATGTATCTTTGCGTACATTTTAAAGAACATCATGAGCGGAATTTATATTATACTTACTATCCTTGCCTATTTTGGTATTCTATTAGGTGTTTCTCATTTCACTAGTCGAAAGACGGACAATGCAGCTTTTTTTAAAGGGAACAATAAATCCCCATGGTTCATTGTCTCTTTCGGCATGATTGGGGCAAGTCTTTCGGGAGTTACGTTCGTATCCGTGCCGGGAATGGTTAAAGATATTGATATGACTTATATGCAAACCGTGATGGGATTCTTCTTTGGATATGTAGTCATTGCCCATGTGTTGTTGCCTTTGTACTATCGTCTCAACCTAACCTCTATCTATACTTATCTAGGCGACCGCATCGGAAAGCGTTCTTATAAAACCGGAGCTTCGTTCTTCTTGATATCCAAAATTATAGGTGCGGCTGCACGACTTTATTTAGTCTGCCTCATTCTTCAAAACTATGTATTCAATCAACTGCACATTCCTTTTGCCATAACAGTAATAGGAATTGTATTACTTATTTGGCTTTACACTCGCAAGAGTGGCATACGCACCATTGTATGGACAGATACGTTACAGACTTTTTGTTTATTGGCGGCATTAGGACTTATTCTTTATCAAATAGCAAATACGTTGAATTTAAACGCAAGCGAGGTTATACAAACCGTTCAAGCAAATGAGCACAGCCGCATATTTGTCTTTGACGATTGGCAGTCGAAACAAAACTTCTTCAAGCAATTTTTTAGTGGAATATTCATAACCATCGTTATGACGGGCTTAGACCAAGATATGATGCAAAAGAATCTATCGTGCAAGAATTTGAAATCAGCGCAAAAGAATATGTATTGTTATGCTATCTCTTTTGTTCCCGTCAATTTTCTTTTTCTCTGCCTAGGCATCTTATTGCTACTCTTTTCCGGAAAGATGAATATGCCAATACCTGCGTTAGGAGACGAGATATTACCCATGTTAGCCGCACAAGGACACTTAGGATTCTACGTACTGATATTCTTTACAATAGGAATTATTGCGGCTGCTTTTTCCAGTGCCGACTCTGCGCTTACTGCCTTAACAACCAGCTTTTGCGTAGACATTCTTAACGTAAACAAATATACCGAAAAGGAAGCGGAGAAGAAGCGTAAATATGCTCACTTCTTTATTTCGGTTGTCTTTATACTCTTTATACTTCTGTTCGAAGCCGTCAACAGCAAAAGTATCATCGACGCCATCTATATTATCGCTTCATATACCTACGGTCCGCTCTTAGGATTGTTCACGTTTGGCTTATTCACTAAAATGCGTCCTAGAGATAAATATGTACCTTACGTAGCCATCGCGTCACCATTTGTTTGCTATGCGATTGATTACCTAGTTGCTACTTACACCGGTTACAAGTTTGGATACGAAATGCTAATGTTCAATGGATTACTAACCTTTTTAGGATTAGTAGTGTTATCATATAATCAAAAAAAATCAATCAATGGAGATATTAAGTGCTGAATTTGTAATAAGTAACACCGACGTTACTAAATGCCCGGAGGGTAATCTTCCTGAATATGCTTTTATTGGTCGATCCAATGTAGGCAAGTCGAGTTTAATCAATATGCTCACCAAGCGTCCTAAGTTGGCAATGACTTCTTCCACACCCGGAAAGACTATGCTAATCAATCATTTTTTAGTCAATAACGAATGGTATCTTGTCGATCTTCCCGGTTACGGTTTTGCCCGTAGAGGGAAAGATGGTCAAATGGGAATACGCACTATTATCGAAGATTATATTCTTGAACGCGAACAAATGACTAATCTTTTCTTATTGATAGATTGCCGTCTCGAACCTCAAAAGATAGATCTTGAATTCATGGAATGGTTAGGAGAAAATGGTATTCCTTTTTCTATTATTTTTACCAAAGCCGACAAGCTAACGTCCGGTAGGTTGAAAGATAATATCAACAGGTATCTATTTCAACTCAAAGAGACATGGGAAGAACTTCCACCTTACATCGTTTCGTCTGCCGAAAAGAAAGTAGGACGCATGGAAATATTAGACCATATTGAAGCTATTAATAAATCGCTAATCAAATAAATAAAACGGCTGCTCGATGTTCTCGAGCAGCCGTTTTATTTATTTGTTAGTTAGCAATATACCATTGATACATCTTGCCAACCCCTTCTTCTATTTCTATTTTGTGTCGCCAACCTAAGCTGTTTAGTTTCGACACGTCAATCAGTTTGCGCATTGTACCATCCGGTTTAGAAGCATCGAACGTAAGTTTACCTTTGTAGTTCACTTCTTTTACTATCAAGTTTGCCAATTCTTCAATAGTAATTTCCTTGCCTGTACCAATGTTTATATGACAGTTCCTCACTTCCGGACTATCGCCTTTTAAGTCCTCAAAATTAATATATTCCATCACGTAAACACTTGCGTCAGCCATTTCTTCGCTCCAAAGGAACTCGCGCAATGGTTTACCTGTTCCCCATAGCTCCACTTCATCTTCTTTGATTCCGTACTTCGAAAGGATAGCAAGGATAGCTTCTTTGCTGCTTTCTCCACTAACTCCCTCTACCGGACGTTGGTTCATATCCTTACGAACAGCTTCCCAATCACCATTATTAAGACACTTGCCTAAATGAATTTTACGAATCATCGCCGGAAGAACATGACTGCGTTCCAAGTCGAAATTATCATTCGGACCGTATAGATTAGTAGGCATCACTGCTATATAGTTAGTGCCGTACTGAAGATTGAAACTTTCGCACATCTTCAGTCCTGCAATTTTAGACAAAGCATACGGTTCGTTGGTGTATTCCAAAGGAGAAGTCAGCAAAGCATCTTCTTTCATCGGTTGATGAGCATCTCGAGGATAGATACAAGTACTGCCCAAAAAGAGCAATTTCTTTACTTGATGACGAAAACTTTCTCCAATTACGTTTTGCTGAATCTGCAAGTTGCGATAGATAAAGTCGGCACGGTATTTGCTATTTGCCATAATACCTCCCACATGGGCAGCGGCAAGTATCACATACTCAGGTTTCTGTTCATCGAAAAATCTCCTCACCTCTGCTCCATCCAACAAATCAAGCTCTTTGTGAGAACGCCCCACTAAATTAGTGTATCCTTTTTCTTGCAAGTTATTCCAAATAGCAGAACCCACTAAACCGTGATGTCCTGCTACGTATATCTTAGCATCCTTGTTCATTATCTTACTCTATTTCCGATTTAAGATGCAGCTTTTTCACAAACTTCATGTCATGAGCAACCATAATCTTTACCAATTCCTTGAAAGATGTTTTGGTTGGATTCCATCCTAACACCGTTCTAGCCTTTGTAGGGTCACCCAATAATTGTTCCACTTCCGATGGACGGAAATATTTAGGGTCTACCTCTACCAATATTCTTCCGGTCTTTGTATCAATACCTCTCTCATCTACTCCTTTGCCTTCCCAATTCAATTCGATGCCTACCTCTTGGAAAGCTAAGGTACAAAATTCACGAACAGTGTGCATCTCACCTGTGGCAATAACAAAATCTTCGGGAACATCGTGTTGAAGAATCAGCCACATACATTCCACGTAATCTTTAGCATATCCCCAATCACGAAGAGAATCTAAGTTACCGATATATAACTTATCTTGAAATCCTTGTTCAATGCGAGCAGCGGCTAAAGTAATCTTACGAGTTACAAAAGTTTCGCCACGGCGTTCGCTCTCGTGATTAAATAATATTCCGTTGACTGCAAACATACCATAAGACTCCCGATAGTTTTTGGTTATCCAGAATCCATATTGTTTTGCCACTCCATAAGGGGAACGAGGGTAAAAAGGAGTTGTCTCTTTTTGAGGCACTTCTTGAACCAATCCAAAAAGTTCGGATGTAGATGCTTGATAAATCTTAGTTTTCTTCTCCAAGCCTAAGATACGAACAGCTTCAAGCATACGAAGTGTTCCCACTGCATCGGCTTCCGCTGTATATTCCGGCACGTCGAAACTAACTTTCACATGGCTCTGAGCTGCCAAATTATATATCTCATCCGGTTGCACTTGTTGGATAATACGAATCAATGAACTTGAATCCGTCATATCTCCATAGTGAAGGTTCACCGTACGAGTTTGTTTCATATCGCGCACCCATTCGTCGAGATAAAGATGTTCAATTCTGCCGGTATTAAAAGAAGATGAACGACGAAGAATTCCATGTACTTCGTATCCTTTATTAATAAGGAACTCTGCAAGAAACGAACCATCTTGACCGGTGATTCCCGTGATTAGCGCTATCTTTTTCATTTTATATTATTTTAAAAAAAAAAAAAAAA
>JAVVPX010000093.1:0-8794 GCA_036655555.1 Bacteroidaceae bacterium
CAAGCAGAGGTAAAAGAATAAATAGAAGTATTTATCACAAAGCAAATAGTAATTCAGAAGGCAGCTTCCCGGACAAAAAGGAAGTTGCCTTTTCTTTTAATCTCAAATTTCGTTTTCTCAATTCTATTACGCTTTATCTCATTTTTTTATATTACTTTTGTTGAGCAAACACCGCGGTACCTCTGCGTATTAAAAGAAATCAATAGAAAGTATTATGCCACTTAATTTACCTGATCGCTTGCCCGCCATTGAACTACTCAAAGAGGAAAACATCTTTGTGATAGATTCTTCGCGCGCTAACCAGCAAGATATTCGTCCGCTGAAGATAATCATTCTTAATCTCATGCCTTTGAAGATTACCACCGAGACCGATCTTATACGCTTGCTCTCCAATACTCCTCTTCAGCTCGAAATATCTTTTATGAAGATTAAAAGTCATACATCGAAGAACACTCCGGTGGAGCATATGAAAACGTTTTATGAGGATTTCGAAAAGATGCGAGATGGTAAATACGACGGCATGATTATTACCGGAGCTCCCGTGGAGCAGATGGAATTTGAAGATGTAGGTTATTGGGATGAGATTACCGGAATATTTGATTGGGCTCGTACGCACGTTACTTCTACTCTCTATATTTGTTGGGCTGCTCAAGCAGGACTTTATCATCATTATGGAGTGCCTAAGTATGCCTTAAACAAAAAGATGTTTGGTGTGTTCGCGCATCATCCTCTCGATGCTCTTCAACCCATTTTTCGTGGCTTTGATGATGTGTTCTATGTGCCTCATAGCCGTCATACTGAGATACGCCGCAAAGATATTCTTAAAGTTCCCGAGCTACAATTACTTGCCGAATCGGATGAAGCAGGCGTTTATATGGTGATGGCAAGAGGAGGAAGAGAAGTTTTTGTTACCGGGCATTCGGAATATTCTCCTTTGACACTCGATGGCGAATATAAGCGAGATATTGCTAAGGGGTTAGATATTGATTTGCCCGGACATTATTATCGGGACGATAACCCCAATAATTCGCCACTAGTAACTTGGAGAGGACATGCTAACTTGTTGTTCTCCAATTGGCTCAACTATTATGTATATCAAGAAACGCCTTACAATATCAACGAAATTAAATAAACAGATGAATCAATTCCGTAAAATAGAATTACTCTCTCCGGCAAAAAATAAAGAATGCGGTATAGAAGCTATCAATCACGGAGCAGATGCTGTGTATATTGGTGCGCCTAAGTTTGGAGCACGTTCGGCAGCGGGAAATTCTTTAGAAGACATTGCGGAATTGGTAAAATATGCCCACCTCTACAATGCACGTATTTATGTGACAGTGAACACTATTTTGAAAGAAGAGGAACTAGCCGAAACGGAGGAGATGATTTGGGAACTTTATCGGGTTGGAGTGGATGCGCTTATCGTGCAAGATATGTCATTGTTACGTATGAAGTTGCCTCCAATTCCTCTTCATGCCAGCACGCAGATGGATAATCGCAGTGTAGAAAAAGTGAGCTTTTTGGCAGACGTAGGATTTGAACAAGTAGTACTTGCCCGTGAATTATCGTTGGAACAGATAAAAGAAATTCATGAAGCTTGCCCTATTTCACTAGAAGTATTTATTCATGGCGCTTTGTGTGTGAGCTACAGCGGACAGTGTTACGTTAGTCAGTCTGCTTTGGGAAGAAGTGCTAATCGAGGAGAATGTATGCAATTTTGTCGATTGCCGTTCAACTTAGTGGATGCAGATGGGCAGATGATAGTAAAGAATAAGCATTTGCTTTCGCTCAAAGATCTTAATCAGAGCGAAAGTATCGAGCAATTATTGGATGCAGGCGTAACTTCTCTGAAGATAGAAGGGCGTTTAAAGGAAGTTTCGTATGTGAAAAACGTTACCGCTTATTATAGACGTAAACTAGATAATATTTTTGACCGCCGACCGGAATATATAAAAGCTTCGTCGGGTACTTGTCATCTTGACTTCACTCCACAACTCGACAAGAGTTTTAGTCGTGGATTCACTTCTTATTTTCTCCACGGACGCACTCAAGACATCACCTCTTTTGATACCCCTAAGTCGCTAGGAGAAGAAATGGGTGTAGTCAAAGAAGTGAAAGGTAATTATTTAACCGTGGCAGGACTTAAATCGTTCAATAATGGAGATGGCGTGTGTTACCTTAATGAACAAGGAGACTTATCGGGTTTTCGTGTGAACAGAGTAGATAATAATAGGCTTTTCCCTTTAATAATGCCAACTATCAAACCTCGTACTGTGCTTTATCGGAATCTAGATCAAGAATTCGAGAAACAATTAGGGCATAAGTCCGCTGAACGTAAGATTGGCGTAAGCCTTTTACTCCTCGAAAATAAAGATGGCTTTATGGTGAAACTGTGTGATGAAGATGGTAATCAATCAAGCGCATCAGTAGAAAGAGGCAAAGAGATAGCTCGAACACCACAGACAGATAACTTACGAACTCAACTCGGGAAATTAGGAAATACCCCTTTCGAGGCTACTCAAATAGAAATTGAGTTATCCGATAATTGGTTCATTCCCTCATCGGTACTTGCTGACCTTCGTCGCGAAGCTGTAGAACTATTACTTCAAGTAAGAGTTAAGAATTTTCCTCGCAAAGAGCAAAAAAATATACCTACCACTCATCCCTACCCTGAAGAGAAGTTAACTTACTTAGGCAATGTGATGAATAGTAAAGCCGAATCTTTCTACCACGACCACGGAGTGAAAGAAATAGATCCTGCTTATGAACGTCAGCCAATAGAAGGCGCAATCTTGATGTTCTGTAAACACTGTTTGCGTTACAGTATGGGCTGGTGTCCTACCCATCAGAAAGAAAAATCCCCCTATAAAGAACCTTATTATCTTATGTGGGGAGATAAACGCTTCAGATTGAAATTCAATTGCAAGGAGTGTAGGATGGAAGTGATAAAAGAAGATTAAAAAAATGAAGAGAAAAGGATTTGTAGCATTCACTCGTGTAGTTATATTGGCACTCATCGTGCTGACAACACTATTCTCGTCGTGCCATTATCCTGAAATAGACCGTTCCGAATGGGATATTTCGCAAAAAACAAAAGATTCACTATCCCATTTACAAAAACATCATTACACACTTAATGCCAACTTTAAAGTTATAGTTGATTCGTTACCGTTGGAACAACTTCCGGTAAAAGACATTTATCGTCAAGTGTACAAAGGTGACCGTGTTGTGGTTGCAGAATTTATGACTCAACCCACCGATAGTATAGATAGTCTTTGGGTTAAAGTAGCCAGAGACCAAAATACTCAAGGTTGGGTTCGAGAATCTGAGTTGTTAAACAGTGTGATGCCTACTGATTCTATTTCGCAATTCATACATTTATTTAGTAGCTCCCATACTCTTTACTTTTTGGTGGTCTTTATTGCTTTCTCTATTTATATTTTTGTGAGAGCTCTTTTGCGTAAACAAGTGAGATTAGTCTATTTCAACGATATAGATAGTGCTTTCCCCATGTTGCTATGCGTAATGGTAGCAATTTCTGCCACACTCTATGGTACGCTTCAGTCCTTTGTACCCGACACTTGGGAACATTTCTATTACAATCCGAGCATCAATCCTTTTCGCTTACCCTTGCTCCTTGGTGTGTTTGTTGCTAGTGTATGGATTGGTATTATTATTTCCGTGGCAGTACTCGACGATTTATTTCGCCAACTTAATTTTCTTACTGCCATCTTTTATTTGCTAGGATTGCTGACTGGCTGTATTCTTTGCTATTTCTTATTTATTTTTACTACCTCTTTTTATGTAAGCTATTTGCTTTTAGCTATCCTTATTTATCTCTTTATTCGTCGTGTGAAGGTTACTCCCGGTTATAAATTTCGTTGTGGAGACTGTGGCACTAAGTTAAAAGAAAAGGGTATTTGTCCTCATTGCGGAGCTATCAATACTTAGTAGGTATAAGAGTGGTTTGCTCTTCTCTCTTTCGCTTTTATCGCCAATTGGTAAAAGTGGGTGTGGACTTCGATAAGGAGATTTATAACATTGGGCGTCGATTGATTCAATAGTGACATTATAAGGAAATGCCATTTTACGAAGTCTCTTAAACATTTGTCTGCTAAAGAAAAAAGCAGTACTTTTGTGAGCTATATAAATGATATCTTTATTATAATATACTCATGAATAATCAACGATACATGCAACGTGGCGTGTCGGCATCCAAAGAAGATGTGCATAACGCAATTAAAAACATTGATAAGGGCATTTTCCCACAAGCCTTCTGTAAAATAATTCCTGATATTTTAGGAGGTGACCCCGAATATTGCAATATTATGCACGCTGATGGTGCAGGAACAAAATCATCATTAGCTTACTTGTATTGGAAAGAGACAGGCGACCTTTCTGTATGGAAAGGTATTGCGCAAGACGCTTTGATTATGAATATCGATGACCTTCTTTGTGTGGGAGCGGTAGATAATATACTTGTCTCCTCAACTATCGGACGTAACAAATTGTTAATTCCAGGAGAAGTAATCTCAGCTATTATTAATGGCACGGACGAATTGCTTGCCGAGCTGCGCGAAATGGGCGTGGGCGTGTATGCTACCGGTGGCGAAACGGCTGATGTGGGCGACTTGGTACGCACAATTATAGTTGATAGCACGGTTACTTGTAGAATGAAACGCAGTGAAGTTATCAATAACGCAAATATTCGTCCGGGTGATGTTATTGTGGGATTGGCTTCTTACGGGCAAGCTACTTACGAGAAAGAATATAATGGCGGAATGGGAAGTAATGGCTTAACATCAGCACGTCACGATGTATTTGGCAAGTATTTGGCAAATAAATATCCGGAGAGTTACGATAAGGCAGTGCCTGAAGATTTAGTTTACTCCGGTAAGTTGAAACTGACCGACACTGTAGAAAATTCGCCTATTAATGCAGGTAAATTAGTACTTTCGGCAACCCGGACTTACGCTCCTTTCGTTAAAAAATTACTAGATGCTCTTCGTCCCGAAATACATGGTATGGTGCATTGCTCCGGTGGCGCACAAACCAAAGTGCTTCATTTTGTGGGAGATGTGAGAGTCGTTAAAGATAATATGTTCCCTGTACCTCCTCTTTTCAAAACCATTCAAGAACAAAGTGGCACCGATTGGAGTGAAATGTATAAAGTATTCAATATGGGGCACCGCTTAGAAGTTTATTTATCTCCGGAATATGCAGAAGAAGTAATAGCTATTTCTAAATCCTTTGGTATTGAGGCACAGATAATAGGACGCATCGAAGCATCGGACAAGAAAGAATTAATCATCAATAGCGAATTTGGAGAATTCAGATATTAATATATGGCAGATAGTAGTACGATATTAGATAAATTAGAGGGCTTGGTAAACCGCTTCGAGGAAGTGTCCACTCTTATCACCGATCCGGCAGTGCTTGCCGATATGAAACGTTTTGTGAAGTTAACAAAGGAATATAAAGACTTGAACGACATCATGAACACTCGTAAAGAATATATCCGTATGCTTCAAGGTATCGAAGAAGCTAAGGATATATTAACTAACGAACAAGATCAAGAGATGAGAGAGATGGCTAAGGAAGAATTGGATAACTGCCAAACACGCTTGCCGGAACTAGAAGAAGATATAAAGTTGATGCTTGTGCCTGCTGACCCGCAAGATGGTAAAAATGCGATCGTGGAGATTAGAGGCGGAACGGGCGGCGATGAGGCAGCTCTCTTTGCGGGAGATTTATTCCGTATGTATGTGAAATATTGCGAAGCCAAAGGTTGGAAAGTAGAAGTGTCGAGCAGTAGCGAAGGCAGCTCGGGCGGCTACAAAGAAGTAATTTTTACGGTATCCGGCGATAAGGTATATGGTACTATGAAATATGAATCGGGAGTGCACCGTGTTCAACGTGTACCTTCGACCGAAACTCAAGGAAGAGTACATACTTCGGCATCTTCTGTAGCAGTGCTTCCCGAAGCCGAAGAGTTTGATGTGGAAATTAACGAAGGAGAAATTAAATGGGATACTTTTCGTTCGGGTGGCGCAGGCGGACAGAACGTAAACAAAGTAGAATCCGGTGTCCGTTTGCGTTATGTCTGGAAGAACCCAAATACAGGCGTAGCGGAAGAAATATTAATAGAATGTACCGAGACCCGCGACCAACCCAAAAACAAAGAACGGGCGTTAACCCGTCTTCGTTCGTTTATCTACGATAAGGAACATCAAAAATATCTCGATGACATTGCTTCTAAACGTAAGACAATGGTATCTACCGGCGACCGTTCGGCGAAAATTCGCACCTATAACTATCCGCAAGGACGCATCACCGACCATCGTATCAATTATACTATCTATAATCTTGCCGCTTTTATGGATGGAGACATTCAAGAATGCATCGACCGTTTGATGGTTGCCGAGAATACGGAAAGACTAAAGGATAGCGAATTATAAATAGACTTAATTTATAACGAAATGACTAAAAAAGAATTATTTGAGAATATCCAGCGTAAGCAATCATTTCTTTGCGTGGGATTGGATACCGATATAAAAAAGATTCCGGAACATCTGCTTCGGGAAGAAGACCCTATATTTGCTTTTAACAAGGCAATCATTGACGCAACAGCACCTTATTGCATTGCCTATAAACCCAATCTTGCTTTTTATGAGAGCATGGGAGTGAAGGGTTGGATCTCTTTTGAAAAGACAATCAATTATATTAAGCAAAACTATCCCGACCAATTTATTATTGCGGATGCTAAACGTGGCGATATTGGTAATACATCGGCTATGTATGCTCGTACTTTCTTTGAAGAACTGAATATTGATTCGGTAACAGTAGCCCCTTATATGGGAGAAGATAGTGTTACTCCATTTCTTACTTATAAAAGTAAATGGGTGATTCTTTTAGCATTAACTTCCAACAAAGGTTCCCACGACTTTCAACTTACGGAAGATAAAAAGGGCGAACGCCTTTTTGAAAAAGTATTGAAAACTTCGCAAAAATGGGCTACCGATGAACAAATGATGTATGTGGTAGGAGCTACTCAAGGGAGTATGTTCACGGATATTCGTAAACTTGCGCCTCATCATTTCCTTTTGGTCCCCGGCATAGGAGCACAAGGTGGCTCTCTCGAAGAAGTTTGCAAATACGGAATGAACGATACTTGTGGCTTGATAGTTAACTCTTCGCGAGCTATCATTTATGCCGATAAAACCGAACGCTTTGCTCAAGTAGCCGCAATGGAAGCTCAAAAAGTGCAATCTCAAATGGCAGAACAACTCAATAATCATAACCTATTATAATAATATCAAAGCAAAACTATATGTCTAACAAACGAAAGATAATCAACGACCCGGTATTCGGATTCATCAACTTACCTGAGGGATTATTGTACGATATTGTTAGTCATCCATTGTTGCAACGCCTTACTCGCATTAAGCAGATGGGATTATCTTCGGTTGTTTATCCCGGAGCACAACATACTCGTTTTCAACATTCTCTTGGCGCATTTTATTTAATGAGCGAGGCTATCACTCATCTTCGGTCGAAGGGCAACGATATTACGCAAGAAGAATCGGACGGAGCGTTAGCTGCCATCTTGCTTCATGATATCGGACACGGACCATTTTCACATGTACTCGAAAATACGATTGTGAAAGGTGTCTCTCACGAAGAAATCTCTCTCTTGTTGATGGAGAAGATGAACAAGGATATGCATGGTAAACTAGACTTAGCCATGAGGATATTCAAAGACGAATATCCTAAAAAGTTCTTGCATCAATTAGTGAGTGGACAATTAGATATGGATAGATTGGATTATCTGCGTCGTGATAGTTTCTATACAGGAGTAACTGAAGGCAATATTGGATCGGCGCGTATAATTAAAATGTTGGATATAAAAGAAGACCATTTGGTGGTGGAAGCCAAAGGAATCTATTCAATAGAAAACTTTTTGACGGCACGACGACTGATGTATTGGCAAGTCTATTTGCACAAAACTTCGGTCTCTTGCGAGAAAATGTTAATTAATGCTCTCCTTCGCGCCAAAGAATTGGCAACTAAAGGGCAAGAATTGTTTGCTCCTCCTGCCTTGCGCTTCTTCCTATATAATAATGTAGACCAAAGCTCGTTTTATGAAAATACTGAATGTTTGAACAATTTCATTCAGTTGGACGATAATGATATTTGGACAGCATTGAAAGTGTGGAGCAATCATTCTGATAAGGTGCTTTCTATCCTAAGCGCGGATATGATAAACCGCAATATCTTTAAGGTGGAGATTTCTTCTGCTCCTTTTGATAAAGAGAAAAAGAATGAATTAGTGCAGCACTTTAGTCAAACTTTAGCTATTAGTAAGCAAGAAGCCGATTATTTAGTATCTACTTCGAGCATAGAAAAGAATATGTACGACCAAGCAGATGATAGCATTGACATAATGTACAATGATGGCACAATCAAGAACATAGCGGAAGCGTCAGATATGCTAAATATCTCTTTACTTTCAAAGAAAGTTAAGAAATACTATATCTGTTATCAACGAATGGATAGAAAAGGATGAAATATTCGTTAAATAGGACAGATATATAAAAAAAAAGTACGTACTTTGCACTCTTGCGGGGTTAAACATACTAATGTCATCTCGTATTAATATGAAAGAAACAGTAAGAACTATACAACAATTATAAATTATGGAGTTCTCGGCTAAGCAAATTGCAGAATTTATTCAGGGAGAAATCATAGGAGACGAAACGGCTACTGTGAATACTTTTGCGAAGATAGAAGAGGG
>JAVVPX010000094.1:0-8615 GCA_036655555.1 Bacteroidaceae bacterium
AACTCTCCGGCAGCACAAGCCTTCAAGAAAGTTGTTCCATCCATCTCACAAAGAGATACCGCTTTAGGAGCTTTTTACAGAAGAATTGTGTATCGGGTAGGAACAGGAAAGGCGGTGGTTGCCACTTGTAGGAAGTTAGCCATCGCTTTCTACTATGCCCTTACCCAAGGAAAAGAATTTATGGATGAAGGGAAAGTACGCTATCTCAAAAGACAAGAAGAACGAGAGAAGAAAGCTCTTGCAAGGCTGGCTATGAAATATAAAATGGAATTGAAGCCAGCTAATTAGGCTACAGAAAATTTAAAAGACAGAGATAGAAAAAAAATAAACTCCTGCAATCATTAGAGAATGCAAGAGAAGGTTGTTGTATGTCCTTTATATCATAACAAGGAAGAATTAAGTTCAAAACAAACGAATAATAAGAAAACTTGGCTCAGAAAAATAGTTGTTCATTAGAAAATATTTATTCGCCCTAAATGTTAAATATCACCACTATATCATCACAAGTGAATAAAATATACCTCATTTTGTAATGTGTATATTGCATAATTGCGTACTTTTGCAGCGTGATAAGATTATCATCCCCGATAACGAACATTATAATATACATCTATTATGGATTTAATGAATGAGATTATTGCGCGCGCGAAAGCTAATCGTCAACGCATTGTGCTTCCCGAAGGAACGGAAGAACGCACACTTAAAGCAGCCGACCAAGTATTAGCCGACGGAGTAGCGAATTTAATCATCTTAGGCAACCCTGCCGAGATTAAAGCCTTAGCCTCTCAACATGGATTGAAGAATATCGATAAGGCCACCATCATCGACCCTGCTAATCACGCAAAGAAAGAAGAATATGCTCTCTTACTTGCCAAGCTTCGCGAAAAGAAAGGAATGACTATTGAACAGGCTAGAGAACTAGTACTTGACCCTCTCTTTTTAGGTTGCCTCATTATTAAGAATGGCGATGCTGACGGACAACTTGCAGGTGCTCGCAACACTACGGGTAATGTGCTTCGTCCCGCACTTCAAATCATCAAGACTGCACCGGGCATCACTTGCGTATCTGGCGCAATGTTGCTTATCACCAAAGCATCTCAATACGGACAGAATGGTGTATTAGTAGTTGCTGATGTTGCTGTCACTCCCGTTCCTGATGCTGACCAACTCTCTCAAATAGCTGTTTGCACCGCCCGTACTGCTAAAGCAGTAGCAGGATTTACCGATCCTAAAGTAGCAATGCTTAGTTTTTCTACCAAAGGTTCAGCAAGTCACGAGGTAGTAGACAAGGTAGTAGAAGCTCTTCGCTTAGCCAAAGAATTCGATCCCAATCTAAAAATAGACGGTGAGCTACAAGCAGATGCCGCTTTAGTTCCCACCATAGGCGAAAGCAAAGCTCCCGGTTCGGCTATTGCCGGACACGCCGACGTGTTGGTATTCCCTAACCTCGAGGTAGGTAATATTGCTTATAAACTAGTTCAACGCTTAGGCAATGCCGATGCTATCGGGCCGGTGCTTCAAGGTATTGCCCGTCCGGTCAACGACCTTTCTCGCGGATGCTCCGTAGAAGATATATACAAGATGGTAGCTATCACTGCTAATCAAGCCATCGCAGCTAAAGAACAACAATAACAACCCCATAATATCATGAAAATATTAGTGCTTAATTGTGGTAGCTCGTCTATCAAGTACAAGCTGTTCAACATGAACACAAAAGAGGTGCTTGCCCAAGGCGGCATCGAAAAGATTGGTTTGAAAGGATCTTTCCTTAAACTAACTACACCCAAAGGTGAGAAAGTGGTGTTAGAAAAAGACATCCCCGAACATACCGTAGGCATTGAGTTTATCCTAAAGACTTTGATTAGCCCCGAATATGGAGCTATCCAATCGTTGGACGAGATAGAAGCCGTCGGTCATCGAGTAGTACATGGTGGAGAAAGATTCAGTAAGTCGGTGCTCATCAATAAAGAAGTTATCGATATGATTATAGCTTGCAACGACCTTGCACCTCTCCACAATCCAGCTAACCTAAAAGGTATTAATGCCGTGACGGCTATCATGCCCAACGTTCCACAAATTGGAGTGTTCGACACAGCTTTTCACCAAACAATGCCCGATTATGCTTATATGTACGCCATCCCTCACGAATTGTATGATAAATATGCAGTACGTCGCTATGGTTTCCACGGAACTTCGCATCGCTACGTATCTCAACGAGTATGCGACTATCTTGGCGTAAACCCTCAAGGTTTAAAAATTATTACTTGTCACATCGGCAACGGCGGTTCTATTTCAGCTATTAAAGATGGCAAGTGCATGGATACCACTATGGGACTTACTCCTTTGGAAGGTTTAATGATGGGCACTCGTAGCGGCGATATAGATGCAGGTGCAGTAACATTTATCATGGACAAAGAAGGTTTAACCACTACCGGAGTTTCTAATATGCTCAACAAGAAGTCGGGCATACTTGGCATATCGGGAGTATCAAGTGATATGCGCGAATTAGATGCTGCTTGTAAAGCAGGCAATCCTCGAGCTCTCTTAGCCGAAGAAATGTATTACTACCGTATCAAAAAGTATATAGGTGCATACGCAGCTGCTTTGGGCGGAGTAGACATTATCGTTTTCACCGGAGGCGTGGGCGAGAATCAATCACAATGTCGTGCCGAAGTATGCAAAGGAATGGAATATATGGGCATCGAACTAGACACAGTTATGAATAGTAAGATACACGGCGACGAAGCTGTAATTTCCACTTCTACTTCAAAGGTAAAAGTAATCGTTATCCCTACCGATGAGGAACTAATGATTGCTTCCGACACCATGGCTATCTTGAAAAAATAAGATAAATACCACACAAGAATAGAGCGCACTCTTAAGATTAAGGATGCGCTCTATTTTGCGTAAAGACGGCATCGCTAGTTTCACCAAAGTCTTCTATATTATTCTAAAAATCTTCTGTATTATTTCAAAAGTCTTCTGTATTATTTTCGAAGCCTTCCTTACTTTATCACTTTTTTTGTTGGTAGATGCAATTATTGATAAAAACGACCTTCTTACCCAAATAAGCAATCAATTTACTCTATACATACATCACATTAATTTATCTAAAAAAGAATCACTCTTTTCAAGTATATTATTAACTTTGCTACCCAAGATGATAAGCTCTATTAAACTATTAAAACAAACAGATTATGACTAAAAGCATCAAAGGAACAAGAACTGAAAAAAATTTAATGACTTCTTTTGCCGGGGAGTCTCAAGCTCGTATGCGTTATACTTATTTTGCAAGCGCAGCTAAGAAAGAAGGCTTTGAACAAATTGCAGCTATTTTTACAGAAACAGCTGACCAAGAAAAAGAACACGCTGAACGTATGTTTAAATATCTCGAAGGTGGAATGGTAGAAATTACCGCTTGTTTCCCTGCCGGAGTAATTGGTAAAACAGTGGATAACTTACAAGCTGCTGCCGCCGGCGAAAATGAAGAGTGGAGCGACTTATATCCTCACTTTGCCGATGTAGCCGAAGAAGAAGGCTTTCCTGCCGTTGCAGCTATGTATCGTAATATATCAATTGCAGAAAAAGGTCACGAAGCACGCTATCGTGCGTTCGTAAAGAACATTGAAGAAAATCATGTATTCGAAAAAGAAAACGAAGTAGTATGGCAATGCCGTAACTGTGGTTATATCCACATTGGAAAAGAAGCTCCTAAATCTTGTCCTGCTTGCCTACACGCTCAATCTTATTTTGAAGTGAAGAAAGAAAATATGTAGTAATTGTCCAGTATAGAGGAGTTGAGCAGAGACGCTTTACTCCTCTTCTTTTTATTCTAGCCCCTTCCCTACCCGATTAAACATTTCCCAAATAACAATACCCGTAGTAACCGATACATTCAATGAATGTTTAGTCCCATACTGAGGTATTTCGATAGAACCGTGGCAACTATCCACTACTTCTTGCTGCACACCTTTCACCTCATTTCCCATTACTATCGCGTACTTCTTAGCTCTATCCAATATCAACTCATTGAGCATAATACTTCCCTCCACTTGTTCAATAGCATAAACAATATATCCCGCTGCTTTTAATTCTTCTACAGCATCTATTGTATGTTCATAATGTTTCCAATCTACAGTATATTCAGCACCTAAAGCTGTTTTGTGTATTTCGGGATGTGGTGGCGTAGCAGTTATTCCACAAAGATAAATCTTCTCTACTCTAAAAGCATCTGCTGTACGAAACACCGAACCTATATTATGTAAGCTTCTAATTTCATCGAGTATTACAACTAAAGGTAACTTTTCGGCTTCCTTAAACTCTTCTGCACTAATACGATGTAATTCGTCTATTTTTAATTTTCTCATTACGGTTAATCTTTCTAATCTATAATTTTACAAAGATACTAACAATTCACAATAGCCTGTTCATAACCGTTGAAAACATGTGCGAACTTAGAGCAAAGATATTCATAAATAAAACTTGGTAATCTCATAAATATGTGCATACATCTATCAAAATGAACACTCCAAATAAGTTAACTAAAATATTCGTACTTAGTTTAAACATCTTTTTTAGCCAATATATAAGCAAATGTACTAGAAAGTTTTTAACTTTGCCACTTATCAACAGGATGTTCATATAGAATAGTATTCCATTAATAATCAGTAGTAAATAGTTTTATTTACTTGTTCATAACAATAGACTAACTCCTCATTAGCTATTCATAAGTTATAAAACAAGAGAAAGCTTATTTATTTACCAACACTATGAACCGCCTATTATCAATAACATATATTCTTTTAAATAAGGTTTAGAAAAAATATAATAATAATGATAAAAGAAGAATGGTTGAAAGCAGGTTTTGTAAATGAACCTATAAGCAAAGAAATAGATTTAAAAGAAGCTATCGATAAGCTACGAAAAGAAAAAAATGCAGTTATACTCGCCCACTATTATCAGGAAGGCGATATACAAGACATTGCTGATTGCGTTGGAGATAGCCTTGCATTGGCTCAGTGGGCTGCAAACACTCAAGCTGACATAATAGTACTTTGTGGGGTACATTTCATGGGAGAGACTGCGAAAGTGCTTTGTCCCGATAAGTTGGTATTAGTTCCTGATCTTAATGCCGGTTGTTCACTTGCCAATAGTTGTCCTGCCGATAAGTTTACTCAATTTGTCAAAGACCACCCCGACCACACCGTTATCTCTTACGTTAATACTACAGCTGCTGTAAAAGCAGTAACCGATGTAGTGGTAACTTCCACGAATGCTAAGCAGGTAGTAGAAAGTTTTCCCAAAGATGAAAAAATTATCTTTGGACCGGATAGAAACTTAGGTAATTATATCAACTCAATTACCAACCGACAAATGTTACTTTGGGACGGTGCTTGTCATGTGCATGAACAATTTTCTGTTGAAAAGATTGTAGCACTCAAAAAACAATATCCCAATGCAGTAATATTAGCTCATCCCGAATGTAAAGGAACTGTTCTTACTTTAGCAGATGAGGTAGGTTCCACGGCCGCCTTATTAAAATATGCAGTTAAATCAGATAAAAAAGAATTTATTGTAGCCACAGAATCAGGCATCATTCATGAGATGCGTAAACAATGCTCTCTAAAGACTTTTATTCCCGCTCCTCCCAATGATAGTACTTGTGCTTGTAATGAATGTAACTTTATGCGTCTAAATACGCTAGAAAAGCTTTATAACTGTTTAAAGTATGAATATCCCTCGATAGAAGTTGACAAATCAATAGCTAAAGCTGCTCTAAAACCAATAAAGAAAATGTTAGAGATTTCAGAGAAGCTTGGATTATAAAGAATAAGAATGCTAGGAATACTAGTTACTAAAATATTATTTAATCATTAATATTTTAGTAACTATTCCTTCTTTACCTTCGCTATCAGCTGCTAGAACAAAATAAATACCTGAAGCTACTCTTTTTCCATTTCTATTTTTTCCATTCCAAGTATATTGTCCTCCTAGAGATGTTCCTACATTTATAAGAATGCCCGACGCATCTGTAATTTTCACATCACTATCTTTAACCAATCCTTTAATGGTAATTAATCCATTATAATCTGATTTTACCGGATTTGGATAAGCGTGTATATCGTTAGAAAAACTTTCTTCTCCTTCAGGAGCATCACTTTTATAAGAAATTAATCCTTTATCAGTACCCATAAATACTTCTCCTGTCTGAGGATTAATAGCCATAGCTCTTATTTTATCAGAAAACAGAGGACTATTATCTTTGGTGAAATGATGAATAGTTTCTAATCCATCTTCACTTAATAAATAAGCTCCACTCTTTTCAGTTCCTATCCATTTTCTATTTGCTCCATCGATACAAATGGCATTGATTTGTTCATTTTCCAATAAAAAATCAGCATAATTACTTCCATCATTACGAGGAACTTTTATTTGTGTAAAATAGAAATTAGCATCAAATATTTTATTTGGGTTGTTTATAATAAAAGGACCTTTTGCTGTTCCTATCCAAATAGCTCCATTTTTATCCTCAGCTATACAAAAGGAAGATAATTGACCAAATGATTTTCCATCTTGATTTACATAATCTATAATAAATTTAGTTTGATCATCCTTCGTATTTTCCAAAGTTCCATTGGTATTAATACATGATAAAACAGGATTTTTCCAAGTGGAGTTTACTAACCATGTCCAATTTCTTTTATCGAACATTATTTGCTCCATTTGAGGTTTGCTTTCTATTTCAGGATAAGAAAGATTAATCCATTTATTATCATTTTTAAGAATGGAAATAGTATTTTTAACAGACGATGAAAGTATCCATAAATTATTATTATTATCATATTTAGCTCCGTCAGTTCTCATATAAATATATGCACTAGGTTCTCCCGGAAATATAGTTGGTATAGAACTATTGTCGCAAGTATATAGTTTTATAAATTTTTTATTTTTAAATTCATAAACTCCTTCTCCGGCTGAAGTAGCAAAATGGTGTTCAGAATCTCTTGGATCTTGTACTACCGATGTTATGTCTCTATATGCTTGATGTATAATATCGGCTATACCCTCTTCTTGAAAATTACTCCATTCTCCATTTCTATACATTGAAATGGTTCCCGGATTTCGAAATCTGTCAGTATAAATGCCTCCTCCTGCAACAAGAAGAGTATTATCTGTAAAATTCATACTGTATTGTAAGTTTCTTTTAGGACTATTAGGTATGATAGAACTTACAATTTTTTCTAACTTTTTTTTTTCTTTATTATATTTATATCCATTTAATCCTTTATCTCCGTTAGCACTCCAATATATATCTTTATTATGAATAATACTTTTAAAGCCATCATCTTGACTAATATTTATAACGTTGTTTAAATCTTTATAAATGCTCACATAATTAGCATTACCTGCTATAAGTTCATTATTAGATATATTTAAGTAAGAATAGTATCCTTCTGCTATTTTATTTGAAGTATCAAAATTGGCACTTATAGCATACAATCCATCATTATTTATATTTGCAATTATTTGATTATTGAAAGGTACTAATTTATCATAATTTGAGTCTGATATTATATTCCAACTACTTGCATTTTGAAGATTATCTGTTATTAAGCCTTTATATACTCCTTCTGTTGTAGCAGCATAAAAAGTTTTATTTATTTTTACTGTGCTAATAACCTTTTTATTTAAAATATAACTATTTGTTATCTCTTTATCATCCATATTTATAACAACAATTCCAAAATTGGTAGATAAATAAGCATATTCATCATCTATAATTATATCGTTAATAGCTTTGTCTTGAATGCCTGATTTATTCATAAACTCAGACATATTGTAAACTTCATTATCATTTATAAGTAGGTCTATATTTGCGTTTTTATAAACAATAAGTAGTGTTTTAAGAGTTTGAGAATATTCTATATAAGAAATATCTATATCACTAAGAGAATTTACTTTATTATAAGTTTTAATGCTATTATCTTCGGTATTATACGAATATAATGATCCATCACTTAATGTGTATACACCATTGTTAAAAGGAATAACTTTAGTAGCATCGTTATATGATAAATAATCTCTCCACTCTCCTATTGCTTGTGTAAAAGCATTTATAGATAAAAATAAGGAAATTAAAACAATTAAGTATTTTTTCATAATCAGATAGTTTTTAGAAACTCACAAAGCTTATTTATCGCGATTGCTCGGTGACTAATTTTGTTTTTAATATCTTCACCCAATTCAGCAAATGTTTTGTTATATCCATCAGGCATAAAAATAGGATCGTATCCAAAACCTGAATTTCCATGTTTCTCTTTTATTATTTCACCTTTAATGATACCTTCAAATCGATATTCTTTTCCTGAGATGATGAGAGATACAATGGTTCTAAATTGTGCTTTTCTATTCGTCTTACTTTCTAAATTACTTAATACTTTAAGCATATTGGCTTCTGAACTTTTATTTTCTCCTGCGTAGCGAGCAGAAAACACTCCCGGTTCATTATTTAATGCTTCAATTTCTAAGCCGGTGTCATCGGCAAAGCAATTTAAGTGATAATTATTATAGATATAAGATGCTTTGAGGTAAGCATTTCCTTCCAATGAGTTTGC
>JAVVPX010000095.1:0-8404 GCA_036655555.1 Bacteroidaceae bacterium
TATAGGTGTGTTTTCTTGAATATTATTGGGGTCAGTAGAAGCGTATAAATCTACTTTTCCTTCGATAGCAGGGGTTATTTCCCATTTAATAATGCTGTTCCCTACATTATTCTCTTCGCACGCAATCGATATATCCGGTTTGTGTTTCCCACATGCCGGCAACAAAAGAATCATCAACAGAGAATTCAAAAGAATCTTGCACATAGTTTTATCGTCTTTACGTTGAATGCAAAGTTAGTAATTATAGGGCGCTATCATAGCATTTTTATCCTATTTAAGAAATAGTGGATTCTTTTAAGTGAACTTTGGCTGCAAATTCTTCGGAGATGGAATTACTAAAACTCATGCAAACATTTGCCGAGAACTCTATTCCACACTGTATCACCTTATCCCAGTCTGTTTCGTTCATGGTTTCTAAGTCGCGATAACGGATGTTATACTTGATTAATCCATAGAGAATTCCTGCGTTAAAGTTATCGCCGGCACCAATAGTGCACACTGCCTTTAATGGCTCTATTTTATATTGTTTACGAATGTCTTGTGTGCGTAAGCTAATCTCTTTCTCTCCCGAAGTGCAGAGGAAGTTTCGACAATAAAACTGTATCTTGTTTTTATATATCTTATCGGGGTCAGTTAGTTTATATAAGTTATAAAAATCTTCATCGGAACCCCTTACGATATCGGCATATTCGAGATTTTCAATGATTGTGGAAGTAAGTTTTATAGCTTCGTTTTTATGAGTACTGCGAAAGTTCGGGTCGTAGTAGATGATTGCTTTTTTTTCTTTGGCTTGCTCTAGGAGCTCCACCATTTTCTCGCGGAGAACGGGGTTTAGCGCATAGTAAGAACCTAAGATTAGAATGTCGTCTTCTTCGATATTAGGGAAGTTAACGTCTAAACGCTGTTTGGGATAATCTTTATAGAAGCTATATTCCGCATTGCTGTTTTCATCTAAGAACGCAAGTGAAACGGGAGATTTTCCATCAGGAAAAATACTGATATATTGAGTATCAACCCGATTGTCTTCCATGAAAGTTTTGATAATCTTTCCTACTCTGTCGTTACCTATCTCGCTAATAAAGCAAACTTTTATTCCTGCTTTGGCCAACGATAAGATGCCATTGAATACCGAACCTCCCGGTACGGCAGCCGAGGGTTGT
The DNA here is from genome assembly GCA_036655555.1 of Bacteroidaceae bacterium. Taxonomy (GTDB): domain Bacteria; phylum Bacteroidota; class Bacteroidia; order Bacteroidales; family Bacteroidaceae; genus Bacteroides. The sequence goes on from JAVVPX010000095.1 coordinate 1,161, forward strand.
TCGTTCCGAAATATCACATCAAGAATAGTTTCGCCTATTCCAATCACTTTACGCATAGATAGTCTTATTTGTTTTCTTCAGAGAGTTCTCTTGATTTTTCACCTAAATATCCTCCGTGGTGACGTTTGGAATAGTCGGCAATGGTAAAGTTTGTTTTCTTCATTGTTTGCACTACCAAAATATCTCCGATTACTGTCATTGCAGTTGTTGAAGTTGTAGGAGTCATGCCCAATACACATACTTCTTTAGGATTGCCTGTGCAGAGACATACGTTCGATTCATTAGCTAACGGACTGTCGGGATTGCCTGTGATAACAATAAATTTCAAATTAGGGTTGAGTATGTGCGATAGCTTTGTAAGTTCCACAATCTCTCTGGTTTTGCCCGAATTGGATATCAACAACAATAAATCGTTCTCTTGCAAGATGCCTAAGTCTCCATGTTGAGCCTCGCTGGGATGAAGAAAGACAGCCGGTATTCCCGTAGAACAAAAAGTTGTGGCTATGTTCATAGCTATTTGTCCTGCTTTGCCCATTCCTGCGGTCACAAGCTTTCCCTTCTTCAAGTGCACTTGTTCTACGATCATGTCCACTGCTTTCTCGTAAGCATCAGTTACCGGAATATTTAATACAGCTTGTGCTTCTTTTTGCAAAAGCTCCTTTATTGATTCAATCATTTCTGTTGAGGTTGTTTGTTTAATAAGTTGGTTAATTCATCGAAACTATTAGCTACTTCAAAGTAGTGATGCAAAGTATGTCTAGCAAAATTATTTTTATATAAAAGGTCAAGAATACCTAATAAGCTGTTATAAAAGCCATTGATATTGTAAAAGATAATTTTTTTTGAGTGATATCCTATAGTGGAGGCTGCCATTACGTGAAATGCTTCGTCTAAAGTTCCTATTCCACCGGGGAGTGCCACCATTATTTCCGATTCTTGCAAGATAATATCTTTTCGGTCGCTCAAGTTTTTAGTTCTGATAATTTGGTCGGGCAATAAACTTACCATTTCTTTTTCTTCTAATTTGGCGGGAACTACCGCAATAATGTTTCCTCCTGCTTGCTTTGCTGCTTGAGCAATACATTCCATCAGCCCTAATCTTGCGCCTCCGTATATCAATGTTTTGCCGTGACGACCTATCCATTCGCCAAGTTCCATTGTCTTGAGGAAATACATATTGTCAATAGAATCGGACGCAGAACAGAAAATTCCAATCTTTTCCATATAGATAGTTCGTGTTTAGAACTACAAATATCTACATTTTTCTATTAACAGCAATAAGTTTTGTTGTATTTTTGCATTCACTATTAATTAAGGAAGTATAAAACAATGAATTATAATATATACACGCTACCCAACGGCTTACGAATTATACATGCTCCGTCATTATCTAAAGTAGCTTATTGTGGATTTGCTGTGGATGCCGGTACTCGCGATGAACAAGAAAATGAACAAGGAATGGCACACTTTGTGGAGCATCTTATCTTTAAAGGCACTCATAAACGAAAGGCTTGGCATATTCTCAATCGAATGGAGAATGTGGGAGGAGACCTTAATGCCTACACCAACAAAGAAGAAACTGTAATTTATTCCGCTTTTTTGACCGAACATTTTCCCCGTGCTATAGAACTGTTGACTGATATTGTGTTTCATTCTGTTTTTCCTCAACACGAGATAGATAAAGAAGTAGAAGTTATTATTGACGAGATACAATCGTACGAGGATACTCCTTCGGAACTTATTTTCGACGACTTTGAAGATCTTATTTTTAAGAATCACCCGCTGGGACGAAATATTTTAGGAAAGCCCGAGCAACTAAAACTATTTAAAAGCGAAGATGCCATTAGTTTTGTTCAACGTTTCTATCAACCAACTAATATGGTGCTTTTTATACAGGGTAACATGGATTTTAAAAAGATAGTGCGTCAGGTGGAGAAGGTGATGATGGATATTCCTTTTGGAGAATGCAAGCAGACCCGCTCTCCGCTACCCATATATGTACCCGAACAGTTGCAGATACATAAAGATACCCACCAAGCCCATGTAATGATAGGTGGCAGAGGCTATAATGCTTATGACGAGAAACGCACCGGGCTCTATCTACTCAATAATTTGCTAGGAGGTCCGGGCATGAATAGTAAACTGAATGTTTCGCTTCGAGAGCGGAAAGGATTGGTTTATTCGGTAGAATCTAATTTAACTTCTTATACCGACACGGGAGCATTTTGCATCTACTTTGGTACCGATATAGAAGATATAGATACCTGTTTGCGCTTAACCTACAAAGAATTAAAAAAGTTACGTGATAATAAAATGACAACTTCTCAACTGATGGCTGCCAAAAAGCAGTTGATAGGTCAAATTGGAGTTGCTTCCGATAACTTCGAGAATAATGCGTTAGACATGGCAAAATCTTTTCTTCATTATCGCAAATTTGAACCCCAAGAAGCTGTGTTTAAACGAATCGAAGCTATTACTTCCGAAGAATTATTGGTAATAGCTAACGAGATGTTTGCCGAAGATAAGCTTTCGACACTTATCTATAAGTAGAGGAAGGGATACCGTAGATTTATTTTCTTAAACATCTAATTGATAATCCGAGTCCCTTGTCTTGATAAGTAGGGTCTAAGTCTACATTTGTTCCCCAAATAGAGGCTGCGTCTACTTGATAATGAACCAATCCTTCTTCCTTAGGGAGCGGAATGGTAGAACACCACCAACCCTCTATATGTTGAAAGTCTACGAAATCTCCATCATTGTAATTACCACGCAAATCGTATGAACGAAAGCCACTTCCTGCTGCAGAAAACAAACTTAAATTATTGCCATAAGGTGGATCGCTAACTATTTTGGGTCTCCACGATTTAGGATTTCTCATTTTGGGCGATGCTCCGTTTTCTTTCGAGCCTTGTAAGTAGCGCATTAATCTATCCATATCACTTTCCGGCGCGAGAGGAGTTCCTACATAGATAGCGTCTATTTGTAACTTCCATCCCGATGGTATTTTCCAACCTTTAGGAGATAGTTTGTCGTTCTGCAAATCTTCCATATCTCGTGTGTATCCCATTGCGTAAGCATTATATAATAATCCATACACTTTTTTGTTATCGGGGTTATTCATTGGTACGCAGTATGCTCCGGCGCGATTATCTGCAGCCTTATTCCACTGAGAAGCTTCGGGTGCATGCATAATAGAGTGTCCGTCGTTATACTTTGTTGTTTTAAGGTTCTCGGCCATCCAATATTGGGTCCCTATTTTCGCAATCGGATAAGTATTGCCTTCAATATCTACAACTCTATCGGGTTGTAGTTTTGCTGTATTGACAAGCTCTCCGGCATTTGCGAAATTAATACTGCTTTTCTCTATATCTATGCTAATGCTGTTTTGTGACTCTTGATTTCCGTTGGTAAATAAAGAGATTGCATTTTTTTTCTTATCGAAAGTTATGCTACCTCCAACGAGTTTTGAATTGTCTAAGCTCCCTTTTTGTGTGATTTGAGTAACAAATCCTTTTGATAAATCAGCCACGCCATTTTTATCTGTTAGGTAAACTGTTACTACTTGAACATCCAACTGATTCTCTAAATAGAGATATTCACGAACTACTTCGGCTATACAGTTTGTTCCGGCAAGTACCTTATATACATTAGATTCCGAAAAATCGGGAACATCGAAAGCGTATTTTGTTCCGGCTGATTTAGCTGCTTGCATGACAGATAGCAATATTGGTGAGACACCATCCCCACTGATAGTGATTGTAGCATTTTGTGTTTCTAATAGCATGTTATCGGCTGCTGTAACGGTAAATCCCTTTTCTGTTTTGAGAACTTGGCACCATGCTTTATCAGAGACAACGTTCCACTGTTCGAGATTGGTAACTACTTCTATCTGTTGGGCTACATTATCTTTAGCAAGAAAGGTTATTGAAGACGATACGTCTACTTTAAGAAAACGCTCGTCTTTGGTTATATTTTCTTTTTCGCAACCGCTCAATAATAATACTATTAATGAAAATGCTTGGATAAAAATATTCTTTGTATTCATGTGATTATTTAATAATTAATTTGAGGACAAAGCTATGCGTATTTCCCTAAAAAGTAATCATTTTATGATGTACATTGATTATTGGATAATTTATTGAATATTAAAAATATAACTTTATTATTTGTAAGATATTAATGTACACTTATTAAAAAGAGTGGATGAATTCATCGAAAGTAAGGTCTTTTATATTCATTCTCTCTTTCAATCTCATTTTCTTTCTAGAAATGCTTCCTTTTTCGATATGATAGATTTCGGCTAAGAACGAAAGAGACAGTTCCATCTTTATCAAGCAACAAAACATTATGTCATCTTTTTCTAATTGTGGATAGGAATTCTTTAGTCTAACAGTAAAATCATTGAAGCATGCATTCGTGTTTTTTACAACAATATCCCATTCTTCCGAGTCTAAAAATACAGAACCTAATTTGTTTTGTCTTTTCAAAAGGATGGGAACGGTCATCGTATTGAGCCTTTTGTAATATTCTACAGTCAAATTTAATTGAGCTATTTCTATTCTCTTTCTCTCTTCTTGTTCTTTTAAGAACTTGTTCTCAGCTTGCGCACGCTCATTCTTTTCATGCTCAAGATTTAGTTCCAATTGTTGCTTCCTTTTCTTTATTCGGAAAACAATTACTAAAAGAATAAATATCAGAATGAATGTAGTTATTGTTATTCTATAAAACATGATTCTGTCATGTATTAAAGATTTTTTAGCTGCTTGTATGAGTTCTTTCTGTTTTCTATAGCTTTGAATATCGTCAATATGGTCGATAAACTTATTCTCCTTTATCTTATCAATGCTGTCTCTATACTGCAAATGTAATTTCAAATAATAGAAAGCCTCTTTAGCGTTTGTTGGTTCCTTGAGCAAAAACGAATCATAATATGTCGTTGCTTTAGTCTCTATATCAGCCTTTACCTTATCGTGGACGTTAATGATGAGTAAACTATCCCATGCTTTTCGGGCATCTTTGCGATAGATGGATTCAATGTCGTGTAGCTTTTTGATAGAATTATTGGGCATAAGAACATAAACATAGAAAGTCAACCCCATGGTTATGGCCAGGATTACAGTTACTGCTTTAAATGTGTTTGGTTTAAAATGATACATCGCATTTGATATCAAGATGTTTATACTTTGCTATTCTATTATGACTGCATAGTTAAACATTCTTTGGGAATTTATTCCTTTTTGGAGCTGAATTCTTCAATTATATGCATAAATACATTACCTTTGTATAAATCAACTCCGATACTTATATAGTAAGTCGTAAATTTTATATAAGTTTGCAGAGTGGCATTTTAGCTTAAACCCTAAGTATGAAGGAAGAAATGTCCGGCGAAAGAGTAAAAGAATGTAATATGGTTTTAATAGGAAACATAGCACTATAATCGTGCTTTTTATTTGTTGTAGATGTGAATTTATAGTAACTTTGCCTCTACAATAGGTTCATTTTATCATTTATGGAAATGGGTAACGATAAAGAAAAACTAGCTTTTGTAGTAGTTCGCTATGGCAATGATATTAATGGAGGAGCAGAGTATCACTGCAAAATGCTTGCGGAAAGGCTTGTGGATGATTATGATGTTGAGGTGTTGACAACTTGTGTGAAAAATTACATGACAGGTACTAATGAATCTCCCGAAGGTGAAGAGATAATCAACAAAGTGTTGGTACGTAAATTTCCCGCTAATCCTATCCATAAAGAACAATATAAACAATTTATGAAAGAAGCTGCTCCTGCCAAAAGATGGAGACGTTTTCTTTATAAATGTAGACTATTGACTCTCATTTCTTCTATATTCCCAATTTGGAATTACAAAAGAGAAGCCGAGATAAATGCGCAGAATAGTCAAGTCTTTTATTCTTCAAAACTTTTTTCATTTATAAAAGGGAATAAGGATAATTATAAAGCAATTATTGCCATTAATTTGGATTTCCCTCCAGCGTATTATACCGCATTATATGCTTCGGAAAAAACAATTATAATTCCCACAATGCATTATCATGGTGTGGTTTTTCGTTCTATACTTACTTCTGTTTTTACCAAAGTTGCTTATATTGGTTTCAATACAACAGCAGAACAGAAATTGGGTCGGAATATATTTGGACGTAAGATAGCTCCCAATGGAATTATTAGTGTAGGAATAGAAAAGCCGAAAGCGGCAGAATGGAACGAAACTCTTAATAAATATCATTTGCCCGAAGAATATTTATTATACGCAGGCAGAGTTGATGATGGGAAGCTAAATTGTGTTATTGACTATTTTTTAGCTTATAAAAAAAAGTATAAAAAATCGGCATTAAAATTTGTATTGATGGGTGAAATATTTGATAAAACAGTTTCTCGTCCCGATGTGCAATATACAGGATTTGTAAGTGATAGTGAGAAGATGGCTATTATTCAACATTCGAAGATAGTTGTCAATCCTTCTAAGTACGAGAGCTTGTCGCTTATCCTTTTAGAGGCAATGAGTCAGTGCAGACCACTATTGGTTAATGGGCATTGCAGTGTATTGAAAGAACATTGCCAAAAGAGTGATTATGCAGCTTTGTACTATATGAGTAAACATGATTTTCTCTCTAAATTGTATCAATTGGATACATTGAATGACCAGAGGGTTCGAATGGGCGAAAAGGGATGTAAGTATGTAGAAGAAAACTATGATTGGTCGGTTATCATGGGTAGGTTGAAGCGAGTAATTGAAAACATTAAAAGTTAAACGATGGATTCACCACATAAAGATGTTAAAGATTTTTTTTTTAAGATGTAGGTCATTTGATTAAAGAATAAAGCATGAGTAAAATAAGTATAATAATTCCGGTGCACAATACAGCTATCTATTTGCATAAATGTGTAGAGTCAGTTCGTAACCAATCGTTGAAAGATATTGAAATTATATTAGTTGATAATCTTTCAACTGATGGCTCCTCAGAATTATGTGATGAATATGCTTTGATTGATTCTCGCATAAAGGTGCTCCATCTCTCTATTGCCGGACCATCAGTAGCTCGTAATGCCGGAATTAATATAGCAACAAGTCAATATATTGGTTTTGTAGATAGCGATGACTATGTTGAACCAAATATGTATCAAGATATGTTGAGTGCTTTGCTTGAGAATCAAGCAGAGATGGTTTATTGTAACTTCTGTTATGAATACGAAGACAAATACACGGAAAATTCATTTACTAATTC
>JAVVPX010000096.1:0-8176 GCA_036655555.1 Bacteroidaceae bacterium
AGTTTTCTACCGATTCATCAAAACGATAAGAGTCGAAATAGAGTTCGCCTAAATAACGAAAGGATTCTTGAACATTTTTTTCTGCTCCTACAAGTAGATATTTCTCTGCCTCTGATTTGTTGTCTGTTTCGTAGAGACAAACTCCATACCAATGATTATAGCTTGCGTTTCGAGGATTGTTTTTAACATATTTCTTAAATGTAGGCAGTGCTTTACTAAATTCGTTGTTTTTAAAGAGTGCTTTAGCTTGTTCAAGTGATTGAGCGGAAACTCCAAAACTCCAAAGGCACAAAATACAAAGTATAAAATAGTTCTTTCGCATTCTCTTGTTATTTTGATTATAGAAGTTCAAAAGTACAATGTTTTTGCTAATATTTCTCAATCGAACTCATTCTATTATGTTAATTCTTCTTTAAACCATTCTTTTCGTTTACTTTTGTGTCCGATTTCATAAAAGCTATGGCAATATTTACAGAGGAAGACAAGGCGGTTCGAAAAGTAGAACAGCGTTTCAATAAAGGGGTAGTAAAATATCGTCTCATCGAAGAGGGAGATAAGATATTGGTAGGCTTGTCGGGAGGAAAGGATTCTTTGGCATTGTTGGAATTGTTGGCTCGAAAGTCGCGAATATTTAAGCCACGCTTCACTGTGATAGCAGTACACGTGAAGATGACAAATATTCCTTATCAGTCCGACCTTGATTATCTTAAAAATTACGCTGAGCAGTTGAACGTTCCGTTTATCTGTCGTGAAACTTCTTTTGATCCTACTACCGATACTCGTAAGTCTCCTTGCTTTCTTTGCTCATGGAATAGACGGAAATTGCTCTTTGCTATTGCTAAAGAGGAGGGATGTAATAAGATTGCGCTTGGACATCATATGGATGACATCTTAGAAACACTGTTGATGAATATCACTTTTCAAGGAACTTTTAGTACCATGCCGCCCATGCTTACGATGGATAAGTTTGAAATGAAGATTATTCGTCCGATGTGTTTGGTACACGAAGCAGATTTGGTAGCAATGGCTGAGGTGAGGGGATATTATAAACAAGTGAAGAATTGTCCTTACGAAAGTAAGTCGAGTCGTTCGGACATGAAGCAAGTGTTGAAATCGCTCGAGGCGCTTAATCCCGAAGCACGTTACAGTTTGTGGGGTAGTATGAACAATGTACAAGAAGAATTGCTGCCACCTAATAATTGATTAATAACTTATTCACAAACACAATATGATTACACAAGGTCTTTATTCCATTCTGCTATTAATCGTTTCCAATATTTTTATGACTTTTGCTTGGTACGGACATTTAAAGATGAGAGAATTTTCTTGGTTCTCGACGCTTCCATTGATTGCCGTTGTTACAATTAGTTGGGGAATAGCTTTTTTTGAATACTCATGCCAAATTCCGGCGAATCGCATAGGATTTAATGGAAATGGGGGTCCTTTTTCATTGATACAATTAAAAATTATTCAAGAAGTCATTACTCTTGTCGTTTTTATTGTTTTTACTACTCTCTTTTTTAAAGGAGAAGTGTTACATTGGAATCATGTTGCTGCATTTGTTTGTTTAGTATTGGCAGTCTATTTTGTTTTTATGAAATAATACTGAAGACTTTTTAAATAATACTGTTCGTTTTTTTAATAATACTGAAGATTTTTAAAACAATCAGATTAATGTCGGAAATTGGTATGACTGTCTTACTATAATGAGTGCTTTTGTAAAACTTATTGTACCATTACTTTGTAAATGATAGTTCCTACTTTTACAAAATAGATTCCTTTGCTCAATTGAACTTCTGTTTTATTGCCTGCGTAAACGTTTTGTCCTATCGTGTTGCTAATAAAAATAGTTTCTCCCTCAAGAAGATTTTTTATTACTATTTTTCCGTCTGTCGCATAAACGTTTAGCTTGTCTTCGCCAACTCCTTCTATGGCTGTGGCATCGGCAAATGTGGCTACTAATATAAGACTTCCTTTGACAGCAACAGTATATGTTGGGTTATCTTTAAATTTAAGTGTGATGTCTTCACCATTCAGTGTCACCTGTTTAATATTGTAATTTGCCATTGGCACAACTTTGAATGTAACGTCCTCTTCATATCCAATTGTTACGTTGTTATCTTTTTTTCCGTTAATGAAAATGTCGCCATTTCCATTGTTAATTGAAAATTTTACTGAATATGGAATAGGAGTAAAAGTAGCTTCAATATTTATTTTCTCTTTTATGGAAGCTATTTTATATTTACCGTTAACAATCTCATTATTGACGTTTTTATCATTTACCGTAAGGGTAGAAAAACGATAGCCTTCGTTGGCAAGTATTGATAACTCAATAGAAGTGTTCTCTACTACAGTTTTACGAACAATCAGATTACTGATTTCTTCATTCTGAAATAAAATTTTTCCACCTTTACCACAATCAAGTGTCAATCTATATTCAGGGTCGTAATTACCTTCTAGTATATTTACGAACGAAGACCATACTACAGCTCCGGTATAATTAGCAACAGAACCTCGAGGAACATATAGTTGGCACGTTTCATAATTTACTCCACCGGTGCCAAATACCAATTGGCTAATACTAATAGCTTGTTTGGAATGAACTTTTATTATTTGAAGTTTTGCACAACCGTTAAAAGCATATTCGTCAATCGTTGTTACACCACTACCAATATCAATAGAGGTTAATCCAGTACAACCCGAAAAAGCATTCCAACCAATTGTTGTTACGCTATTAGGAATAGTAATAGAGGTTAATCCTATACAACCGGAGAAAGCATCCTCTATTTTTGTTACGCCATATTTTTTACTGTTGTAATCGACAAATTCAGGAATGACAATGTTTCCACTAATAGCTGACTTATCGGCACCGCAAACAATTGCTGTACCATTATTATTGAGTAAATATTTTACTTGCCCAATGGTTATAGTTTCAGCTTTCGCACTAAAACTTAGTAATAAGCCTAGCATTGCTAAACACAATTTGAATGTGATTTCTTGCTTCATAATTGGTTTTATAAGAGTGTTCTTTTAATATTTAACTCATAGTAATTAAAAATCGGTGGAAGTTACTTAAAAATATTTATTATGATAAATAATCATGCAAAATTCTATTATTTTTTATGAAAAAATAACATACTATTCTAGTAATTTTTCCATGCGTTGGCATCTTTTGCATTTTTAAGTTTTGCTCTTCCCTTTTTGCTAAAAATACTTTGCAGGATGTCTTCGGCTGAAAAACGATGAACCATGCCTGCGCTTGCTCTACTTCCTTGGTTTGGACTGCCGGGCAGAGGTTGACCTTGCCCTGCTCTTCTTAAAGCAAGCTTTACTGCTGATGGCCAAATATATTGACCATTTTTGTTCTTACCATAGATGGGATCTTCGCCATATTTAGTGAATATAGTATAAGGACTGAGCGTTAAGCGTTGCAACTTTTTCGAAAGACTATCGTTAAAGAGGGTAGGGAGGTCTTCGCAAAACTTTAAAGAAGGCGATTGGGTAGATATTATTGGTCGAAGATGCAGTGGTGTTTGATTAGGAAGGGAGAAATTAATGGACTTGACAACTTCCTTATTGAGCTGTATCTCGCCATCGCCCGATAGGAACTTTTGCAGACGAAGAGAGTCTTGCTGTGTCCATTGTGCGTGAGCATTCACCACCCACAATGTACAAAGTAGAAAGGAAATACTGATTCTTTTGTCCATTGTGACCATCTTATCTTTGGTTGATGTGGCAAAAGTACAACTTCTCTATCAAGGGAAATGAGATAGGGGGTTAAATAATCCTACACAAAAGTTAAGTCTTACTTCTTCTTCTCACCATCTCTGGCACAAGCTCCATGATGATTGGGATAGCCGGGGGTATGTTCCCGCCATTGCTTATCGACTTTCACTTTTAGCGAACGATAGTCGTCGTTGGTGCTTACTAAATAATCATTTAGTAAGGCTCTGTGCTTTTTGATTATCTTTTTACTTTTTAGAGAATGAGCAAGGTTGTTTGTTTCTTGCGGGTCGTTCTTTAAATCGTAAAGTTCTTCGCCGTCACCTTCCAAGTAATGAATATATTTGTAGCGGGGACTTCTAATCATTCGTCCCGGGGTAATGGTGGTTTCGTACTCACTATGCCATTCGGAAACTACATACGGATGAAATTTAGCTTGTTGTTTTCCTTTTAAAGTAGGTAATAAACTAATACCCGGCTTAGAAGCAGGCACTGCAATGCCTGCAATATCGCAAAGAGTAGGCAATAGGTCTAAAGTAGGCGAAACAAGTAGATTGTCAATGAGCTTAGTCTGCTTCTTGATGCCCGGACCGCTGAAAATAAACGGCACGTTAGTTACTTCGTCATAGAAACTTATTTGTTTGGTTACCATGCGATGTGAACTCATACCGTCGCCGTGGTCTGCCATAAATATAACGATGGTATTTTTCCCCGCAGGAGTAGAATTGAGTGCCTCGATAACTTGATCTATTTGAGTCATCACCATCTTAGTATAGTGATGAAAAGCAGCGATATAGTGACGATAGTTTATTTCGTTCCATTCGGCAGCTTGGGACATACGTCGGTGCGTGCAACAAATATATTGTACCGGCAAGTGAAGCCCCTCCCAATTTTTTACCTCGAAGTTTATCGGTAGCTCAGGTAGAGGTTCTGTGATAGGTTTGTCTATATGTACCCCTTTGTTGTCGCCTACAAAACCACAAATATTATGAGGATTTTGGAAATCGGCAATACAGATAAATGGTTTTTGCGAAGGATGTTTTAGATAACTAACCACGTCTTTGCAAGTGCCCACATCGAGGAAACTATCGTTGTTGACAAAAAAATCTGCATCCTTAAATGGCTCTGCTGTTGGTTCTTTGTGCTTGAAACCTCGTAATGCTCCCATATCGTGACATTTACCAAAGTGTACAGCATCATATCCATCGGCAGAAAACAATTCACCTAAAGTAGCAACATCTGTTCCTATCTCGGGATTGATAGGTGCTGGAGAATTGGAACGAACATTTGTTTGATGAGGCATCATACCCGTCCACAAAGAAGCTCGAGAAGGTTGACTTAACGGGCAACCTACATAAGCATTTGCAAACACTACTCCTTCGGCTGCGTATTTATCAATAGTAGGAGTTAAACCATAGGAATTTCCGTACGCTCCTACCACACGTTGGGTAAGATGGTCGCATTGAATAATTAATATATTAGGTCTGCCTTGTGCTTGAATGCTCAAAGAACAGAAAGCTAATCCTAAGGTAGAATAAAGGATGTTCATTGTGTGAATTCTTTTACGTGATTCTCACAAAGATAAATAAAAAGGCATGAATTTCATAGAAATCCATGCCTTTTATATAGATATGTTTTTTTTAAGAATTCATACTCATCAAGAACTCATCGTTGTCGCGAGTTTTTTCGAGTCTATCTTTTACGAAGTTCATAGCTTCGATAGGATTCATATCGGCTAAATATTTGCGCAAAATCCACATACGGTCAAGCGTTTGCTTATCAAGCAACAAATCATCGCGTCGAGTGCTCGAAGCCACAATGTTGACAGCCGGGAAAATACGTTTGTTCGATAGGTTTCTATCCAATTGAAGTTCCATATTGCCCGTTCCCTTAAATTCTTCGAAGATAACTTCGTCCATTTTAGAACCGGTATCAATAAGAGCTGTGGCAAGAATGGTAAGTGAACCTCCGTTTTCGATATTACGTGCGGCTCCGAAAAAACGTTTAGGCTTATGAAGTGCATTGGCATCCACACCACCGGATAATACTTTGCCCGATGCAGGAGAAACAGTGTTGTAGGCACGAGCCAAACGGGTGATAGAATCAAGGAAGATAACTACATCGTGTCCGCATTCTACTAATCGTTTCGCTTTTTCGAGTACAATACCTGCAATCTTTACGTGGCGTTCTGCCGGCTCGTCGAAAGTAGAAGCAATTACTTCAGCATTTACGCTGCGAGCCATATCGGTTACTTCCTCCGGGCGTTCGTCTATCAACAACATAATCATGTAAACTTCAGGATGATTGGCTGCTATCGCATTAGCAATATCTTTCATCAAGATAGTTTTACCTGTCTTTGGTTGGGCTACAATAAGTCCGCGTTGACCTTTACCAATAGGGGAAAATAAATCGACAACACGAGCAGATAGACTATCGCTATATCCGCCTTTGCAAAGTTTAAATTTCTCGTCAGGGAATAAAGGAGTTAAGTGTTCAAAAGGAACACGATCGCGTACAAAAGCAGGGTCACGTCCATTTATCTTTTCTACTTTTACTAAAGGAAAATACTTTTCGCCTTCTTTAGGAGGACGAATAGAACCTTCGACTACATCTCCTGTTTTAAGACCGAATAGTTTTATTTGTGATTGAGAAACATAAATATCATCGGGAGAAGAAAGATAATTATAATCCGACGAACGAAGGAATCCGTATCCGTCTTGCATCATTTCTAAGACGCCTATACCCATAAGAATACCATCGAACTCATAACTCTTTTCGCGTTCAATAACTTTTCGTTCGTTTGCTACTTGTGGTGCTACTTCACCTTCTGCCACTGTTGGGTGATTGTTGCTTATCCGTAGCTTTTGGTTATTTCCTTTTTGATGAGGATTCTTATTTTGGTTTGGATTGATAGGAAGTTCTGTCTTAGTTGCTTCAAATTTGCCCAATAATTCGGTGGGAAGTTCAAACTTTTCGGAAGGTAAGTCTTCAATAGGAATAAACTCATCGTCGTTATCCATATCTAAGGGAAGTTCTAGTTCTTGAGCAACAGCCTTTTTCTTTTCTTCCATCTCTTTAGCTACGGAAACAGGGATAGGTTTCTTTATTATTTTGCGAGGAGCTTGTTCTGCTATCTTTTCTACCTCTTTTTCTGTGGTTGGCTCTACTTTCTTTTCATTCACTTCGTTGATAGGAGTGGCTGCTTTTGCTTCTTTAGCTATTGCCGGAGTAATTTCTTTTTTATCAGCTACCTTTTTAGCGGGTTTAGCCTTAGGTTTTTTAGCTGCTTGTTTCTTTGGCTCTGTTGCGGCTACGGTTGTCGATTCTATTGCTGTTGCTGGAATTTCTGCTTTAGGTGCTTCTGTTTTAGAAACTTCTACTTTTTCAGCTTTGTTTTTGTTGGCAGTGTAGACTTTATCTGTACTGTCTTTTTTTACGTTAATACGTGAACGCTTCTTTTGCGAATCATTGCGTTCGTCTTTGTCTTTTTCGGAAGCCACTTTTTTGGTCGCTCCTGCGATTGCTTGTTCATCAAGTATTCGATACACTAAATCTTCTTTTTTGATAGATTCAGGTTTTTTTATACCTAATTCATTAGCTATAGATTGTAATTCCGACAAATCTTTGTCGTTTAATTGGATAATGTTATACATATATATAATGTATGGTTAATAATATATTTCTTGTTTATATTCGGGTGTGGAATAAATCTTGATGATAAATCACCTTGTGTATTAAGAATGGGTGTGCAGTTAATGGCACAAATGTAGCAATTATTTTGATAACTATATCATGTTTATCTTACTTTTTTTAGTTCAAGCTTGTGATATACACAACATAAGAGAATATAAAACGTTTATATTTTATCGAATAAGTCTAATTAATAGAATAATGAATAGAATATGCAGTCTTTTTGGAATAGAATATCCTATTGTGCAAGGAGGAATGGTATGGTGTAGCGGTTGGCGTTTGGCAGCAGCAGTAAGTAATGCAGGTGGATTGGGATTAATTGGTGCCGGCTCGATGCATCTTGAGACACTTCGCGAGCATATTCGCAAATGCCGTGCGGCTACCAATAAACCTTTTGGCGTAAACATTCCGTTGATGTATCCGCAAATAGAAGAAGTAATGAAGATTGTGATAGAGGAAGGAGTGAAAATAGTGTTTACTTCAGCGGGTAATCCAAAGATAGGAACGGGATACTTGAAAGAACGTGGAGTGACGGTCGTTCATGTAGTATCTAGTGCCCGATTTGCTGCTAAGTGTCAGGATGCGGGCGTAGATGCAGTGGTTGCCGAAGGTTTCGAAGCCGGAGGACATAATGGCCGTGAAGAGACTACTACGCTTTGTCTTATTCCTGCGGTAAAGCAAATGCTAACTATTCCTCTTATTGCGGCAGGCGGTATTGCTTCGGGCGAAGCTATGTTGGCAGCGATGGCACTCGGAGCTGACG
>JAVVPX010000097.1:0-7755 GCA_036655555.1 Bacteroidaceae bacterium
TATTGCTGTTTGTGCACCTAAAGCCGTTGCCTCCGCTGCTGTTTCTGCACCTGCATTAGCTATCTTTGTAGTTGTAACAGTAGTATCTATAATAGCTTCTGTTTCTTTTGCTTTTGCTAGTTTATCCGTTATTTCTGTAAGATTTTTAATCATCTCTATGATAGACATAAAAGCGTCAACCGTGCTAGTCATTGAACTCCATATAGCCATAATTCGTTCCCATGCCGAGGCATCGACATCATTCATTACGTCTGTTAAATTGCTCCATGATGAAGCAAGGTTTTCGGCACTAGAAGCAATATCTTTTATTCCTGAATATATACCTTTGTTAAGTTCTTCCGATAAGTTTTTAATATCTTCTTTTACAACTGCTATTTTTAATGCTTCATCCAACGATTTAACATTCGACATTTCTTTGTTCAGCGATTCTACTAGTTCCGGCGCAATGCTATTGTACTTAGTTTTTAATTCATCTATATTAAGTTTTGCGGATTCTATATCTTTTGTTAAAGCGTCTGCGTCATCACCGGCTAAAGACTTAATAGCGTCAACTTGTTTGCTTTTTGAGTACTTTTTTTCTTCTATGATGTCCGCATTAGACTTTTTATAATCGAATGTAGTATCTCGTTTGCTTTCTTCGGGAATGACAAACGAGCTTTTTAATTTCGTTCTACTGTCTTTTAATGCTTGTACAAATTCTTTGCCTCCTTTCCCTATTCCGTCAAGTGAACCTACACTTTTTAAGGTTGATTCTATAAGGTTTTTGACTTCTTCGTTATACTTTTCGCTACTTATAACCTCGTTATTTCTTTGATTAGATAATCTTTTTAGGCTATCTTCATATTCTTTTTCTATCTCGTAAGTTTTAGAAGACAAAGGATTGTCTACACCCGCTTTAGCTTTATTAAATATTTCGTTTTTAGATGATTCTTTCGGAGTGGTTAATTCGGATATTTGTTTATAAGTGGCTATATTGAGTTCATCAACCGCTTTATTATATTCTTCTTCATTAATGGCACTGTTATTCTTTTGGTTGGTAAGTTTTGTAATCTCTTCAATGTAATTTTCTTCTACTTTTTTAATTTCTGTTTCCGATTTAGATTTTTCTTCATCGAAAAGTGGAGCTTTTACACCTGCTTTAGATTTCTTGAATGTTTCGTTAGCCTCTGCTTTTTCGGGAGACAATAACCCTGCTATTTCTTTGTAAGTAGTTTTATTGAGTTCGTCAACCGCTTTATTATATTCTTGCTCTTTAATAGCATTGTTAGCCTTTTGATTAGTAAGTTCTTTTAATCTTTCTGCATAATTTTCTTCGGCTTTTTGCAGGTCTGTTTTCTTTCCTTTTTCTTCATCAACTGTTTGCGCACCTGTTGCCGTTCCTGTTTTATAATTTGGTGTTGCTTTTTTAGTTGATATTTCTAACCTTTTATCTGTGTATATAAGTGATTTTCGCAATTCTTTTAGTTCCGAAGATTCACTTTTCATTTTACTAAACTTCCCAAAAGGAGATACAAGATTCCAAATTGTTTTTATTCCGATAGGACCACCTGTAATCTTATTCGGTGATATAGCATCTTTTGCATTATCTGCTAATTCACCTCCTTTAGAACGAATTTTATCTTCTATTTCTAATTTTTGTCTAGTGAAATAATCTACTTCCGCCGCTGCTTTTAATAACGATACTCTTTCTGCGTATTTTTTATTTAAATCTCCTTGTATACGGAGCGTTTTGTCTTCTATGCTATAATTAGTTCCTAAAATTCTATTAATTTCATTAAGTGAAGATTTTCTTACATCTATATTATTTTTTAAATTAGTCGCTATCTCATATTGCTTTTGTAACTGTATTGTTTCGGTTGTATTCCCTGCATTAGCAGCTTCTTTTTTATAGTCTGAAAAGATGCTTTTAATTCTTTTTGATTCATCATACAATGCTTTGAATTTTCCAATAATAGCCATTAGGGCGGAAATAATTATCATTGGAGCAAAAGAATTCCACATACTTTTTAGTGAAATCATTAATTTAGCCGAACCTACTTTGATTGTAGTAAATGCTTTTGCCCATGTACTTGACACTTTAACGCTTGCAGCTTGTGCCGCTGCTGTTTTTGCTGCTTCTTGTGCTGCTATTTCTGCTGTAACCTTTTTTGCAAGTGTTTTTTCCGCATCTGCTTGAGCTGTTTTTGCTGCTATAATATTAGTGGATGATGCTTTTATAACAGCTGTGTTCGCCTCTTCTAATGCTATTTCTGCGGCTATGCGTGCTCTTGTGATAGAGGCTAGATTTTTTGCTGTTGCTGCTGCATTAGCTATTTTTTTAGCATCTAATATTTTTAATTCCGCCGCTTTTACATTTTCAAGTTCTATTTGTTCTGCGGCCGCTGCTTTTGATAGAGCTATTTCAGCTTGATTAATTCTTTGTGTGGCTGCTGTCTTCGCTGCTCCTAGCGCATTTATAGATGTTAGCTTTGCTTCTTCCAATGCTATTTCTGCGGCTATGCGTGCTTTGGTAGCTGCAATGAGATTAGTATTATATTTTAATGACGCAGCCTCTAGCGAAGCAGCCGATGAACTTAGCGATGCCCACCATTTAACGGCTGTATTAATTACAATCCCCGAGATGACTGCTACCGTGCCAATGACTATGTTTTTAATATTATCTCCTGCCGTGGAAACGGCTTTTGTAGTAGTGTCAACAATGTTTTTGTAAAGGTCTCCTATACCTGTGCTCTTTGTGAACTCCGTAAACGCATTTTTAAGTTTATTGATAGACGTTTCAATGTTGTTTGTATCAACATTCGGTATCATGTTATTAAGTGCCTCCGCAAACTTAGGGAGTATGTCGGCACTCATTAGCTTACCTCCCTTCATAAGTTTATCAAGCGCTCCAACCGATACACCTGCGGCTTTAGCCATTGCTTGTAGTGCTATTGGCAACCGTTCGCCCATCTGTAAGCGTAATTCTTCCGAACTTATTTTGCCCTTACTCATCATTTGTGAAAGAGCTAGGAATACTCCGTTACTGTCATCTGCACTCATTCCAAAAGCTGTACACGCACGAGAAACACTCTCAAATATTTTTTTTTGAGTGCTCATATCCATATTAGCGAGTTTAGCCGATGCAGTGAATTTAGCAAAATTACCCGTTAAGGCATTAATCTCTAATCCATATTTCTTTGCTAATCCGATTAAATATTTTTGACTGTCTGCGTATGTTGCCGTATCGCCTGATACGTTTTTAAGAGCAGTAGATACTCTGCTTGTTTCTCGTGCTGTGTCAATTAGCTTGCTAACTAAATTGCTTAAGCCTAGTCCTCCTGCCCCTAAAGCTGCTGCAAATGCAATAACTTGCACTTGCATATTTCTAAATCCGTTTTTTACGAATGTTGCACCTTTTTTGAAATTCTCTGTCAAAAGGTTTATTGCAATACTAAAACTTAGTTTTCCTGCCATTATATGCCCTCCTTTATAATGCTAGCTCCGTCTTTTAGGAACTTTTCTAATAATTCTCCATCTTCTTTAATATCTCTTTCGGCTTCTTTCGTTCTTTCTTCTATTTCCCATGGCAATGGATATAAATCTTGCGCTGATTTTAATACCTTTTGGTCTACATGAGGCAAAATGGTTAAATACGTCCAAAGCCTGTCGTTCTCTATTTGTTCTTTTTTCTTTCGTTCGTAAGCAGTTATATAGATTGGCAAATCTATAATAGGCATTTCGTTTAACACAAAATTAGCATCTAATCCAGCCTCTATTATTAGTGTCGCAAATACATCTTTTACGTATAGTATTTCTTCGTCTTCATCGCATTCGTTGTCTTTTACATTCGCTTTAAATTGATTCATTATTTTATTATACTTATCAAATTCAAGCATCATTGTTTTCAACTGATTATCATTATTGCTTATCTGCAAAAACTCTTCGTAAGTCATCATTACTGCGTTGTTGGATATTACCATACAATACAGCAAGGCTGTTAACTCTTCTTTGTTAGCATAATCAATTTCTTGGAATGGTTTTCCCAAAAGTTGTTCTGCTCTTATAATAGATTTGATTGATAGAGATATATTATATTTCATGGCTATTTATATAAAAAAGGAGCAACTTTATGCTGCTCCTTTGGTTTGTTTATACTCCCGGAGTTCCGCCCGGAGCAGTAACTCCTGAGACGGGTTCTAAAGCTCCTATTCCTTTGAATGATGCGCTGCACGATGCTATTTGACCATTGTCAGACTTTAAAGAAAGGGAAGTAATCATTACCTTACCTTTGTAATTCTGTCTAGTGGTATCTTGTTCAAATATCCCCCCTACATTCGTTTCTCCTGTTACTTTTGCACCTCCGTAGAAAAATTCTATCGGTGCTCCTGCTATCTGTTTAGCCAAAAGAGTATCAAAACTAAGTAATCCTTCCTTTCTTGTTAAAAGAGATTCGGATGATAGAGTGAAGCTCTTCTTACCCGGTAGGGATGCCCCCCAATCTCCGCACATTTTGTTTGCTATATCTAGCTCTTCTGTTGTTACATCTAGTCCGCAACTTGATGCGAATGCGATTGGTAACCCTCCAATAAATAAATACAATTGTCCTTTTTTCCCATTCTCCAAATCTGTGCTTGAATCATGAGGTACTGCTGTTGTTGCCATTTTTGTTAATTTTAAATTTTTATTAGCCATGTTATTTAATTTATTCAATTGAGAATAAGAGTACTTGTATATATTTTCCATCTGAAAAATCCTCCGTTGAGTCTAATAATTTAACAACTATTTTAGGGTTATTAAATTCGCCTTCTAATGTTTCGTTTACTAAGCACGCAAGTTCTTGAGAACGGTCGTAATCATCACTAACTATGTCTATATGTACATTACATTTTTCTTCACATATTCCCATTTTAGTATATTCTTTTTCGTACGAATCTCGTTGGTAAATTATAAAGTCACCTACTGTCCCCTCCTTGGCTATAAGTGGGAATATATTATCTCCTACCAATCCTTTTATCTTTTTATTATTTAAAAGGATTGTCCTTATTCCGTTGGTAGCTTTAAATTTATTCATGTAGCTATCATCTCCTGCTGTTAATTCGTAATACCGCTTTTTCAACTCCTTTATAAATAGCGTCCATTGCTTTTTTCTCTTCCGATATTTTTGCGTCCGTCCAAAACTTATTAGCCGGCATTATTCCTCGTTTTGCTCCCGATTTAGTAAATCGCATTCTAGTACCTAAATCTATTAAATGAGAATGGTTTCCGCCCGGTCTGTCAAATCCTGCCAAAGCACCTAATCTGCTTCTTTTTGTTCTTGTTGTGAAAGAATTTAATAAATGACTAGTCTGTTTACCATGATGGAGCAATCTTCCTTTTAGGTTGCTTTTGCCTTTTTTTCTAAAAACATTGGCTGCTGATTTTAACCCGCTCTTTATAGCTTTGTCCTTTTCGAAATCTTGCAAGCTGTTTACAAGGTATAAGATTGATTCTTTATCTATCAATTCAATTTTCATCACTTATTTATTTTAGTCAACGTAATAATATAAGTATTATCTATTTGTCTATCTAATAAAGAAATATCGTACTCATTCCCTTGATATTCTACTCTTTGATTGTTTTTTATGATAGGGTAGTACCTAATTTGGAAAACGATAGTATTTCCTATAAATTCTTCCATTGCGTCAATCCCATTACCTAAAACAGTAGATAACTTTTTTCTGTACGCTTTGCATGAAAATATATTATAGTACTCTTTTTTCACAAATCCTGTTGGAGACCTTATTTCTCTTAATTCCTTGAAATATATTCTATCTCTTAATAATCCTGCTCTCATATTCCGTACTTTCTATATAATCTTACAATATGTTCATACGCAAGTGGTGCTACTTTCCAACTAGTCGGTGACGCTGCTTCTCTGTTAGCATAGAAATATCCAACGAGTAATAAAATACATTGTCGGAGTGGCGCTGCTAGTATCCCATTTTTATCTTCAAATTCTATTAAACTTTGGCATAATTCTTTAGATAACTGCACTTCAGCAACTTCTATTAAATCCGTTATCTTTCCGTCTTCGTCATTATATCCAGCTTCTATATTAAGGTGCTGCTTTGCTTCTTCTAAAGTAATATATGCCATTTGTTTTTTATTTCATTGTCGATGTTGAGAACGAAGCCGTACGTCGTGTACCTGCATCAAAGTAAGCATTAACAACAATACGTATCATTGCTTCCGTTGATTGGGTGTAAGGGTCTACCGTGAGGTCTATCGCTCCCCATTGACCTATGATAAAGTCCGCCCAATTACCAAACAATATACCATATTCATCTTTTGCTGTTTGTAAACCTTTTGACATTGCATTAGTACGAAGCACTTTATAACCGTTGATAGAGCCATCGTTTTCTGCAATAAATCCTAATGCGCCTGCACTCTTTTTAACGGTTGTTTTTGCCTTACCAAATAATGATGGGTGCATTACGTATGCTAGATTACCGGCTAAAGCGTTCGAGACATCTACGCTTGTTTCCATTCCTACTATCTTATCCCAATCCATTACACCTCCTGCTGCCGGCAAGGTACTAAAGAACCCATCGGGCATGGTAGCACTCTTAGCATGATTACCAAAGATGGTAGATTCTAGCTTTGTAGCCAAAGCGTTTACTAAGTCTTGACGTAACATAGCTTCTACACCAATACTATCTTGCACTAATAACTGTTTACTAATATCAATATAACCCGTCAATCGTTTTGGCTTCATGAGTGATTTAGAGAATGTTCCTGCTCCGTCTTTTGCTTTCGAGTTCTCTCCCTCCCAAGATACATTAGAGCCTGAATAAGCGGGGAAATCAATGTTTCCTACTAATCCTGTTAGTACGGTAGCTCCTGCCTGTGCTAGTACTAATCTGTCACGTAGAGGCATTAACAAATCCATGTGGTCTGTATCTATATTCTGTCCTCCTTGTGCTTCTGTTCCTGCAACCATTGGTGCACGCTGTTCGGTTACGGGAATGAATATTTGACCTCTCATTTCTTGACCATTGCGCCTCATTGATTCTCTTCCTCTTTCGATAACAGCTAATGTATCTTCGTCAAATGCTCTACCCTCTACTTGTGCTAAAATAGCTTTTCTTAATGAAAAAGTTTTTTTAGTTTGTGCTTTTGCTGGGTTTTGTTTGTTACGAGCTTCCAATTCCGCTAATTCGCTATCAATATCTACCATTCTAGTAGCAATAGTTCCTAACTGTGTGGTTTCTTCTGCCGATAAAGTTCTTTTCTCTGATTTAGCTGCATTGACTAAACCGTTTTTTTGTGAAACAAGTTGACTTCTTTCATCTCTTAATTCGACTGTACTTTTTTCTTTTGCCATAATTCTACTTTGTTAATTAAATCGTTTATTTATTTCTTCGTAATATCCTCTTAATTCTTCATCTTTAAGTTTCTTTTCATCTGCTTCTAAATCTTCTAATCCTCTTTTGTACACTGATGTTTGAGCATAAGCCGCATTATAAACCGGAGATACATCGTACAATTCAGCCACTTTTTTAATGGAACGTTTAATCTTTCCATCCTTACATCTTTCCCATGTGTCTTTTTCAACCGTAAAGGCGAAAGAAGAACTATCCACTTCTCCACGCTTTAAATTCTCTAATAGTTCATCCCCTAAAGTCGTGTTAGGAGCTTCAAATCGGTACTTTAATCCTTTGTTATCAATGGTTAAAGCTAAAGAACCTTGTCCTTTTTTTGACCTCGCCAATATTCCTCTAAATTTCGAGTGATTTA
>JAVVPX010000098.1:0-1100 GCA_036655555.1 Bacteroidaceae bacterium
GCATGGATTAGGCGATAGCTTATTTCTACATCTTCTTGTCCCCACATGGTTAGGTCTTCGTTATAGCCATTTACTTTAAGTAAATCTTCTTTCCAAAAAGCCATATTACAACCGCGCAGACGTGGAATGTTTTTTTGAGCATAGTTCTTCGATAGATATGTGCGCAAGACACGTGAGCGAAGTCCATTAAATAAATATTTTAATCCTTGTTTTAGGAAGAGAGGACTATAGTTGATACCATTAAAGATATGTTTTGTAGACTTTGGTCCTAAACCTACTCGGCTACCACAAACGAAATATCCTTGTTCTGCAATTTCTAAATGGTCGGCTATGAAATATTTATTAAGAATAACATCTCCATCTATCTGAATAATATAATTCCCTTTTGCTAATGCGATAGCTCTATTGCGGATTGCGGATAAGCGGAATCCTTTATCTTCTTGCCAAACATGAATAATTGGAATATTCGTTGAACTTCTTAATTGATCAATGAGTTGACGTGTGTCCTCACGAGAACCATCATCAGCAATTAGAATTTCGTCCGGCTTCACCGTTTGCGAAAAAACGCTATACAAGCAGAAAGTTAATGCGTCTTTCCAATTGTAAGTTGAGATTAGCAAAGATACAGAAATATTCATTTCTTGATTAATTTTATTTGGTCTCGGTTATATTAGATACAAAAATACATATTAAATTAATACGGAGTAATTATTCTTTCGTAATAGTGATTAATGATCGTCTTCTTTCCAATTAAGATCTTGTTCTTCTTCGCGTTGCAATGCGGTTTTTATAATTTGGTTTGTTTGATCAATAATTGTTTTTTTTATGGTAGTGGTACTGATACCCGGGGTATATGGAAAATAAATGACTTTTTTCCCACTTTGTTTTTTCATCCATTCTAAGCCTTCGAGATACTTATGCTCCCAATCGTCTCCTATGGTTACAATATCTATATTCTCGGCTTGTAATTGCTTTATGTCAGTTAATTTTGTTTGCTTTACTACTTTGGTGACGCATTTGAGAGCCGACACAATTCTCACTCTTTCCTCAAAAGGCATAATAGGTTTCATTCCCTTATAGCTTTGAATAAGTTCGTCCGT
>JAVVPX010000098.1:1110-7667 GCA_036655555.1 Bacteroidaceae bacterium
CTCCTACAATGAGCTCGTCTCCTAATGCGGCTGACTTTTCTAAAATATTTAAGTGACCTACGTGAAATAAGTCAAAGCTACCGGAGGTAAATATTCTAATTTTATCCATCATGTTGTTGTATTAAATACTTTCTATTGCTTTTATTTGTGCTGCTAATTGATCTAAATCTTGTTTTGATTGTATCCCTAAATGAGATACTCGGAAGAAGTTAGGAGTGGAGCCCGGCATGATATAAACGCCGATGCTCAGCAATTCTTTAAAAAGCTTATCACCATGATTGTTTACGAAGAATCCGGTAATAGCATTAGAGGGTACTTCTGCCGGAATAGTCCAATTATTATTATTGCAAAGTTGTCTGAAATAGAGTGCCCTACTTCTAACTGTTTCTACTATGGTATCTGTACCTAAAAGGATATCTTTTTTGAGGCGAGCGTGTAATTGCATAAATAAGGAAGTTGCTGGACTGTAAGGCGTTTGACCACGATCTAGATTCTTTAAGTTCTCCTTAAAGTCAAAATAGAACCCGTGATGAGCAAACTTTTCGTGTAAAGCATCTTCCGAAAGGAATATGAATGAGAGTCCGGGTGCTATGTTCAATCCTTTTTGACTACTAGTGATACACATTCCAATGCCGAGCTTATCCATGTCTAAAGGATCTGCTAAGAACGAGCTAATGACATCGACTATTAAAAATATATTATATTTCTTACAGATGGCAGAGATACGTTCTAAATTGTATAGTTGTCCGGTAGATGTTTCGTGATGTTGACAAAGGAATACATCAGGTCGAGTTTCTTTCACTTGTCTTTCCAATAACTCATAGTTTATGTCTTTGGCAAAAGGAACTTCAAATAATGAATAGAAGCAGTTGTAGTATTCGCAAAGATCTCTCCAACGGTAACCAAACGAACCTCCGGCAATAACAAAAGCCTTACTTTTGGTGGTTACGTAGTTAGATACTACCGCATCCATTGCGCCTGTTCCCGAAGCAGTGTAAAAGAGGATGCGTCCATTCGTGCAATTTATTAGTTGAAGGAGCATTTTCTCAGAGTCTTTTACTAATTCGGAAAATTGAGAAGTACGCATATAAGGAATAGCTTGTGCCCCAACTTGAAGAATATCTTCTTCTATATTACCGGGAAATACATATAGTTTCATTTCTTTTATTTTATCTTTCCAAAGGTTTTTATACTGGTGTATTTACGCCAAAGATTTAACTTGCGTTGTTTAGGTACTCCTTTTTTACGAATATATTCGGCAGTTGCATCCAACATCCTTTTACATACTAGTCCGTCTAAGTGAGGATCGTAATTATCTACTATCCAACGTCGTCGCGCAATACTTTCGACATCATGCTGTGCTTGGTCTATGGCATTGAATAGCTGCGAAGCATCTGTTATGTTTGTCCAATAAATGTCTTTAGCTATGGAGCGGAGGGTGACTACCGGTTTATTGAGTAATAAAAATTCATATACGGTCGATGAAGTATCACTAATCATTATGTCCGCCATTAGCTGATATTTAGTCACATTGAAATCGTCCACCCAAATAATATGCTCTTCTTGCTCTGCTAAGAGTTTATATTCATCTATCCATTCTTGTTTGGTGAGAGGATGAAACTTTAGCAGTAATACAACATCTTTGGTATGTACCAATTTCAATAAAGCTTCTTTGATGAGAGGAAGCGAAGTTAGTGAGGGAGAGAAAGTAGGCGCATAAAGTACTACTTGCTGTCTTTTATGTTGGGTAAGCAATTGAACCTTTTCCATGTCGAAGTCATGCAAATGGGAAAGAATCCAATCTTGTTTGGTCCATCCTGTTTCCACTACCTCAAAATCTTTATATTTCTTAGCTAAAGTAGCAAATCCTTTAGTAAAGAAAGGTCCTTGTGTAAAGTAGCAATCAAAGTAATGACGAATTACCCAATGATCTTTTTTTTCGGCTGCATAGCCGTGGAAGACTTGAATCTTTACTCCCGGCAAATAATATGGTACAATATTGCCTGGTACAAAGATTGCTTCGGGAGAAAAATCATAAACTTGTTGTATACTGTTCGTCCAAGTTACTTCAAGTTCTAAAGGAAAGTTGGGAATCTTCTTTGTGTGCACATACCACAATACACTATTCCCTTTTTCCTTCATTGCTTCTTGATAAAGTGGATAAAGGATATCGATAGCATATTTGTTTTCACAGAATAGTACAATACGCATAATTCTAAAAATTTAAGTTGTATTTTACTTGATACTTTTTCCTCTCGATATACGCGATAGGACCGGATATCTCAAATCCTTTATGAAATAGTGCTTGTGGATAAGAAAATGCGCGTGAACCTTTTGAGTATCTGAAATAAGAATAAATAATTCTATTAAATAATTGGGGACGCTTATTATGGTTGCGGTCTATATAGATTTCTTTTCCTTTTTTCCCAAAAGTTTTAGGGAGATGTGCTATATATTCCCATAGAAATTCATATTTAGGATTAATGGTCATTTTTGTCATGCTTAAATTGCTATTAGCTTCTGTAAATATCTGATTGCAGAAATCAGTAAATGCCATAATTCTTTTTTAATAGTTAAAATTTATGCTTCATTTTTGTAAAGAATGAGATGAACGAGAGACAAAACTATACAAACTTTACTAAATGAGCAATTATTTAGACAACATTCTTTTTCTCTAATTACCAATTCATCGTATTAACTAAACTAATTGACTATATAAATAAAATAAGTGATAGGCATCAATGATTGACAAAGAATAATTATTATTAGTTCATCGTACTTTCGAGTGGAGTTATTGCCAATTATTTTATCTCTAAAAATAGAACTTTTTAGAGATAAAAGTGATTTGTAAATCAATCCCATTTTAGGTCAGATTTCCGTTATATTGTAATATCGTGTTTTTTATCGGTTTTGTACTATACGCAAATTCCACAAATTCTAGGTCTTTAACTAATAAAGAAACCGTAGAACTTGTGGAATCAGCGTCAGCGTATTGTTAACCTAGCAACTGCTTCACTAGAGCAGAAATGGCACGGCCTTCGGCGAGCCCGGATAGTTTTTTAGAGGCTACCCCCATTACCTTGCCCATGTCCTTTGCGCTTGTGGCACCGGTCTCAGTAATGATTGCTTTGATGGCTGCTTCTAATTCTTCGGCGGTCATTTGTTTAGGCAAGTAGTTTTCTATAACTTTCACTTGTGCCAATTCATCGTCTGCCAAGTCTTGACGTCCTTGTCCGATATATATTTCGGCAGAATCTTTACCTTGTTTGGTCAATTTTTGCATAATCTTTAATGCAGCTTCGTCGCTTAACTCATCGTTTGCTCCGGGGGCTGTTTTGGCTTCAAGAAAATATTTTTTAATATTTCTAAGTGTTTCCAACTTAACTTTATCACGAGCTTTCATAGCCTCTTTAATGTCATTGCTGACTTGTTCAAATAAGTCCATTTTATAATTGTTTAGTTTAAAATGTTATAGTTCTTGAGCTATCGTCTGTTGAATCATTACCAAACTCTTCGGGTTCAGCTAAAGTTTTAGAACAAATGCCCTCTAATGTTGCCGTGTCTCTCTTATAAGTAGGTGACATATCCACCATTGAAACGATGTCGTCGTTATCCAAGTCCTCAGGGGTGAAGATGTAAATATGTCGTTTTTTTGTTCTGTTTTTTTGGATATCTATTAGTCCTTTGTAAACATCATCAATTTTCTTTTGCTTTATTTCTTCTTGTTCTTCTTCGGCTTGTGTCTTTATTTCTAAAGTATTGTCACCTGCGAAATCTTTCACGTCGAATCCTGAAGCAAGTAAAGTTATCTTTACCGAAGTGCCTAAAGTGTTGTCGATAGCATATCCCCAAATTACTTTTACGTTTGGATTGAGTTTGTTCATGAAGTCGTGTATAGCTCCTACTTCGTCCATCATGAAGTTAGATTCTTCGCCGAAAGTAAGGTTAATCAATACTTTTTGTGCGTGAATAATATCTGTGTTATTCAGTAGGGGAGAATGTAGAGCATCTTGAATAGCTTTTTCTACTCGATTTTCTCCATCTCCTAAACCGGTACTGATAATTGCTACTCCACCATTTTTTAGAGTGGTGCTTACGTCGGCAAAGTCTAGGTTCATAATACCATTGACAGTGATAATCTCCACGATACTTTTGGCAGCAATGGATAAGGTATCATCAGCTTTGGTAAATGCGTTGATAAAGGTGAGGTCGGAATAGATGGAACGTAGACGTTCGTTATTGATGATAAGTAATGCGTCTACATTTTGCTTGATTTGTTCTACACCGTCGATTGCTTGAAGAATTTTCTCTTTGCCTTCAAATATAAAAGGAATGGTGACGATACCCACTGTAAGTATGTCCATTTCTTTAGCAACACGAGCCACCACGGGAGCTGCTCCTGTGCCTGTTCCTCCCCCCATACCGGCTGTGATAAAAGCCATCTTGGTGCCATCGCTCAATAAAGATTTTATGTCTTCTATGCTTTCTTCGGCAGCATCTTTAGCTTTAGGAGGACAATTGCCCGCTCCTAATCCATTGGTAATAGTGGGTCCTAATTGTAGTTTTACCGGAACTAATGATTTTGCTAACGCTTGATTATCTGTATTGCAAAGAGCAAATGTCACATCGTGTATTCCCTCTTTGTACATGTGATTAACGGCGTTTCCACCACCACCACCTACACCTATCACTTTAATAATACTCGGCATATTTGTCGGGAATTCAAAAGGCATTATATCGTCTGTCATAATCGTTTGTTTTTTATAATGGTGTTGACTAATCTTTTAATTCTGAGTCATCAAATAAAGTGCTTGTTGCCTTTTTCAACCAATCGCCTATGCCGTTCTTCTTTTCATCTGATTGTTTTGATTTGTTGTTTTCAGGCTTATCCCCTTTGTCCTTTTTATTATCTTTTTCTTTTTTCTCTGCTTTTGATTTCTCCGGCTTCTCTTTTTTCTCTATTTCTTCATCAAAGAGACTAAAACTTTGTGAATGAGGAATGGGTTTTACTTCTTCTATTTTTTTGCAATTTTCATTCCCTGCATACAAGATACCTAAAATAGTATTCTTTGTTTCATCAGATTTTTGCATTTCCGAATCAGTGATATCTACTCCCGGAATAACAGCTTTGGCGATTCTAATCTTGTTTATCTTTGTCTTTTTGCGGATAACTTCTTCTATATTACATAAGTTGGAGCCTCCACCAATAAGGATAATTCCTGAAATTAACTTATCATCGTAACCCGATAGTTGAATTTGATTCCATGCGTTTAGAATTATTTCTTCTGTTCTTGCTTCAACGATGTCATTTAAAATACGAGCACCGATTGTTCGTTTGTTATCAAGTGTATAAGTTCGTTTTTCCTCTCCTTCTTCTTCTTGTTCATTGATGGCATTACCATACTTTATTTTCAATTCTTCGGCTTCACTCTCTTCTATTTGCAAGTCACAAATATCGCGAGTAATACTATTGCTTCCAATTGGGATGACGGTAAGGTAACGAAGAATGTTGTTTTTGTAGACTGATACCGTAGTGGTGTCTGCACCAAAATCAATTAATGCACATCCTGAACGTTTTTCGCTGTCGGAGAGTACCATGTTTGCAGCTACCAATGGAGAAATAAAATAGTCGGCAACCTCGATGTTGGCTTGTTTAAAGCAAGTCTCTAAATTCCTTTTTACGGAGTTGCGAGCAATAATGTTAAGGAATCGACCTTCTATGTGGTTGTTTAATACGCCTACCGGATCAATTTGCAAGTTATTGCCCACTTTGTATTCTTGTGGAACTACATCTAAAATGTCTAAATCAATTAAAGGAATCTGTACGTTCTCGTCATTGATAGCATCTATCAACTCTTGCGAAATCATACTCTCTTCTTCCAAGTGGCGTACTACCGTATTCTTTACCGTACGTAGAGACTGACCGCCTATGCCTACATACACTTTAGCAATAGTAGCATCTAACTTATTTTCTAATTGGTTGATAATAGAAGTAAGGCTTTGTGCTGTCTTATTCAGATTATAAATAACTCCTTTGCGAATGAATGTCGAGGAATCTTCCTTGGCATACGCCAATATATGGATACTTCCGTCGCTGTTTTTCTTTCCTGCTATACCGGTAATCTGCGAAGAGCCCAGCTCTATCGCTACAATAAAATCTGTTGCTGCCATATATTAATTATTTTTTTTTGTGCAAATTATCTGATTGCTAAACTCTATATTAATTCTTTCGTATTTGTTCCATCCCACTTGGTTTAATGCTTTTTTATAGAAAAGTTCTAATCTTGCTAATTTATCTTCAAAGTGATCTAATTTTCCCATAAACACAATATGCTCACCTATGCGAGGTACCAATTCGATATTCTTCTCAGGAGAAACATTTATTTGTTCTATCTGTGCATTCCAAAATTCGTTATTTTTCAAGAATAAGCCAAATTTATATAATTCTTTAATAGCAAAAGTCTTTTTTACGTTACCGGTAACGACAGCAAGGTGTGCGGCATAGTTAGTTCCGTGTTGCAGAATTTTTCCTTTACTATCGATGTAATAATTATCCC
>JAVVPX010000099.1:0-7657 GCA_036655555.1 Bacteroidaceae bacterium
AAAAGTGATGTCTAAGTATTTTATGGCATCTTTATTTTTATTATGTATAAGAGCTTTTGAAGCTTTTTTTAAGCCTGCCAATATACTGTATCCAAAAGCTTTCATGAACGAATAATTAATATTAGCATATTCTGATAATAAATAAACTTGCTCTGAACGAAAAAACGTTGCGGGAGTCACTTCTCTGTATTCGCGATCGTGGTAACCAAATACATTAGGGGAATATCCTAGTAAATATCCGTGATATTTTAGGCGATTTATATAATCTTTATCTTCTCCATAATGATAGAACAATGGTGAAAATCCACCTATTACACGAAGTACGGAAGTAGGAATCATCCAGCAAGCGGCATTGATAAAAGTAGCAGGAATAACAGGAACTTTAGTGATCTTAGTAAGGTCTGTAATACCTATATATGTAGCAAATCCTTGATCTAATTTATTCCCTTTCCCATTTAGATGAACGGGGGATATAATACCATATTGTGGCTTAATAGAGAGTAAATTGGCAAGTGTACCAATCGTTTGTGCATCAATCCAAGCATCTTGATTGAGTAATAAAACAGCATTATATTCTTCTTGTAAAGCTATTCTCATCCCTATATTATTGGCGTGCCCAAAGCCTAGATTCTTCTCGTTTTTGATTAATCGCACTTCCGGGTAATGTTTTTCAATGATAGATGTGGTAGCATCTAGTGAACAGTTATCAATTACCACTATGTCTACCGGTTGTATGGATTGGCGAAGGCTACCTAAACATTGATTTATCCAATGCTCAAAGTTATATGACACGATGATAGCGAGTATTTTCATGACTTTTTCTTTAATAATTCACATTGAATATTGCTGATTTGTGCCGCTGTTTCTGAATATGAGCTTTGAATAGAACCTATAATTTTTTGCGTATGCGACAGAGTATAGAGTTCTACTAAAGCATCTTGCATTCCTTCTATGCTGTTGCGATTGGCCTTGCGAGGAGAAGTTATTACGTGATGGTTAAATAAGTTCAGTATTTTGTTTTTATCTTCTTCTGAATCAGTAGCTAAATAGAAAGAAGCATCTTTGTTCTTTTTGATTTCTTGTTCTATTTTATGAATAAATAATTCGGTTGGGCTTTCGGCTATAGAAGTTGCATTATCGGTACGGCGGATATGTATACCTATAGTAGAGTCTGTAAAAGAGCTGCAAGCATCATCTATCTTTTTCTGTAAATTAGGAATAGGACAAAAGTTGCTGAATAATTTTCTATCCATCAGTGGGTAGAAATATACACAACTAGCAATATATACATTTCGCTTCTTTGCCCACTCATTAAAATTGAATTTACTATAGAGCAGTTGAGTTACTTCATTCTCGTAAAGACAATCATCAAATATAAATCGCTGAAAGATTTGTGGAACATAAAAATTTTTTCGACGAGGGCGGTCATAAAATATTAAATCATTTATAGAAGCTTCTTTTACCTCTACATCCGGCAAATTAAAAGATTGAAACAATTGATTATAGCGGCAATTTAGTCCCCAATCTTTATACCAAATGATTCGTAACTGCGCATGTATATCTTTTGTCAATGCAATGGCAGCATCTATAGCCTTCATCCGATTCGCTAGTCCCCCTACGGGTATTAATGTTACCCTATTCATTGATGTATGAGTTTTTATTTGTGTTCATCTTTTCTCTTAAACAATTTCGAATTTATAGTATATAAATCTTTGCCACTACAGATAGAAAAAATGGTAATTAGCAGAGATGTATAGAGTTTCTTTTGAAATGGGTAAAGACGAAAAGCAATGCAGAATTCTTTAAATATCATCGGATAATTATGTGCATAAAGGGCACTAACCATTCTTCTTTTATGCCATGATGAGACGAATAGCCGTACTCCTTTGCGATGAGCTGCTTGAATGAGCAAAGAATTGAAGAAAGCATCAATAGGTTTTATAGCTTGAAGTGGACGCAGATTTTTACCCTCATAAATTAAATAATAAAGCGAAGTGGGACATTTGGAATAGGCAAAGTCGCATATTGTATGCAGACGTGCGAGTGTGATAATATCTTCTCCCGATGGAATGCCAATAGGGAAACAACCTATCTGCTGTATGTGTTTTTTTCGTACAGCATACGAGCTCATGTGTATAGGGAAATCAACACCGGATGACATCTCGTAATAATTATCCATAATGCCTTGCTCTTCCTTAAAAGTAAAATGATTTGGAAGTATGGGAGTGGTAGGATTTGAGTTCTCTTTAACGAAGTAATAAGATGTCCCGAATACACCACATTTCGGATATTTATGTATTAATTCGACAATTACTGCAAGATGGTTTTCTTTCCACTCATCATCAGCATCTAAAAAAGCTATATATTCAAAATTAGATTCTTCTATTCCTCTGTTTCTAGCTGCCGAAACTCCTCTGTTTTCCTGATTAATAAGTCTAATGAGTGGATGATTCATTTCCTCTACGATAGATGAGCTTCGGTCTGTAGATCCATCATTCACTACGACAATCTCAAATTCGCAAAATGTTTGAGAGAAAATAGAATGAATAGCTCTAGCTATATACTTTTCTTTATTGTATAGTGGAATGACTATGCTTATCATTATTTTTTTTCTTTCTGATTTTCTCTAATTGTTTGAGCCCTAATAACACCTTTTCTTAAATAGGGTGGCTTTAGATGGGAAATGTCGTTCAAGAAGATCATTACCCCTTTACTAGATGTTAGTTTAAATCCTTGTTTAGAAAGTAGGTGATTGAATAATTCATAATCTTCTGTTTGATGATAAGTGCATAGAGCTAGTTTTAATGATTTTGCATCAATTAAATTTTTCATTCCGTTTATTACAGACATTTCAGCTCCTTCTACATCTATTTTTATGAAATCGGGACGATGGGAGTAGTTGTTTAAAAAAGAATCAATGCTAATATTATCTAGATCGTTTTTATCTGACACATATTTTGTAATGATTGTCACTTTTTCTTTCCATGGTTCGAAGGTGGCTTCTAATGCTTCTGCCCATTCTTTGTCCCTTTCGAACAAAACGACTCGGCTTGTCTTTTCAATCATTGAAAGTGGGAAAATGCCTTCTGCACTTCCTATGTCGAACAGCACCTCGTTGTCCTCTACTTTGAATTTATTATCTATATAGCAATGGGGAGAGTTTTCATCTTGTTCTGTAATAAGTCCTGAATAACAGTATTGTACTGTGAGTTTATTGTAAGAACGTTTAAAAAACAACTTTTTATTCTCGTGTATCACATAAAGAAGTCCGTTCGAAGAATCTTTGTGAACAACTACTTGTGAATAATTATATTTCTGAGTAAAAGGAGCAAGAAAGGTATTTAATGGATGTTGCCGTAGATAATCTACTGCTGCTGTTATTTCATTATTATTTGAAGGATACTTTGAATAATAAGTAATAATTTCTTGTTTGATTCTCTTCAGAGTCTTTTTTCTAAGATAATTTTTCCAAGTGCATCTTATTTTGTATCCAATAATTTTTAGTAGCGCCATAGCTTGAAGAGTGATTTAGTTTATAGTTGTTTCTTCTTTAACAGAAACCGAATGCTTTCTTTAAATATGGATGAATTACTCATTTTCATAAACAAAGAATACAAAACAGCTGCAATAAAGACCTTTGCAATAAGTAGAATATATATATTCTCAATGTCTAGAGTTATATAGTAGGTTATAATCATGGTAATTGCCGCAGTGGTCGCGAAAGGGATAATATCTTTCATCGCATTCCATAGGCTGAACTGTAACAGTTGATATGCAAAGAACTGCCATATAAAAAGCCATCCAATATTGATAGAGATGAATGTGATAATCATTGTAAATATGCCATGTGGATAAACCAATAACATGGTCAGTATTTGCACAATACCTAGCAAAATGGTATTCCACATAAATATATTAGATTTATTTTTACTAATAATAAGATTCGAATATAAGCTATTTATTGGAATAAAAGCTCCCCATATACATAATAATTGTAAGATGGGAACGCAAGGCTGCCATTTATCTGTTACGGCTATTACAATCAATTCTTGAGCAATTAATGCTATCCCAAACATACTAGGAAATGAGATAAATGCCGTAAAACGAAGCATCTTTCGGAATATGTTGAGTTGTCGTCTATGGTCTGTGGATACTTCTGCCAAAACAGGATGTGCCACTCCATTTACCATTCCACCAATGAAAGAATATCCCATTGTGCTCCATTTGTTGGCTTGTGCATAATAGCCGACTTCGCTAGTGGAATAAAATTTACCTAGAAGAACTGAAAATAGATTATTGTTTATTTGGGTAAAGATAGTAGAAACTAGTATTTTACTACTGAAACCAAACATGTTTTTTAATGGATGAAAATTTAGATGTAGAGTGGGACGCCAAGGAGAAAAATACCAATAAAAAGAATTTACGATACATATATATATTACTGTTTGACTAGCTATGCCCCAATAAGACATTCCATTGATAGCCATTATAATGCCCACTATACCTGATATGATAAGTGCGACAATTTGGGAAATGGCTTTTTGTTTGACCATTAGATTTTTGAAGAGAATAGCATTATGAGCCGTAGATGAACTGGAAATAAAGAATCCAATAAATAAAAACCTTGCTAAAGGCGTAAGTGCAGGTATATGATAAAATTCAGCAATAAGAGGAGCGCAAAAGAACAGAATTACATAGATAATAGAGCCAATAAATAAGCTAAACCAAAACACAGCATTATAGTCGGCGTGTGTAGCTTCTTTTTTGTTGGTGAGTGCGGCAGTGAATCCACTTTCTTGCAAAGTTCCTGCAATAGCGGTGAAGATAGCTAACATTCCCACCATTCCATAATCGGCAGGGGTGAGAATGCGTGCTAAGAATATTCCGAAGAATAGGTTGAGAAGTTGTAGCACTCCATTGCTCAATCCTCCCCAGAATAATCCTTTTGCTGTTTTCTCTTTTAAAGATTGCTCTGCCATATTTATGTTAATGTTCCAATTTCTGCATTTCTTCATGTTCTCTGGCTAGCTCGTCTCTTAGTTGAAACGAATCCCATGTCACATTGTACGGAGTCAATCCGGCTTTTAAGTCGGTTGATTCTATATTTGCTTTACGACAGCGAGAGAGGAAATCCCAAAGAGACTCATCGTCAAAGTCAACAAAAACAATCATTTCGTCAGTGAAAGGTGTCCCGGTAAAAGGGATATTTGTTTTCTTAAGGCTTGTTACGCCTGCTAGCGAGCCGATAGTCTCCATAAATTGCTCGGTAGGCACAGCTTTGAAGCGTATCTTCATCAGTGTGCAAAGTTGCTGTATTTGCTGTTCTTTCTTATCGTCTAAATTGTATAGTAGTATCTCTTTCATTGCTCGTAAATTAATTATTTCACTTCGCTACCCGGTTTCACTTCTCGTCCTGGCATTACTACCGCTAGTGTTCCATCGTTGTTTTCGGCGGAGAGAATCATGCCTTCCGATACGATTCCTTTGAGTTTGCGAGGGGCTAAGTTGGCAATGAAGCAAACTTGCTTACCTACTAATTCTTCGGGTGCATAATGTTGAGCAATACCCGACACGATGGTACGAGTTTCGAGCCCATCTTCTATCTTAAATTGGAGGAGTTTGTCGGCTTTGGGTACTTTTTGGCATTCTAATATTGTGCCTACCCGAATGTCTAATTTCTCGAAATCGGTGAATTCTATATTTTCACGGATGGGCTTAGCTTTGTAGTTAGCTTCTTCGTTTGCTTTTTTGGTATCTAAGAGTTTTTGTACTTGTGCTTCGATGGCAGCATCTTCTATTTTCTCAAAAAGTAATTCGGGGGTATTCATCTCGTGCCCGGCTTCCAATAGATCGGTATGTCCAAGGTTTGCCCAATCGAAATCGGTCATGTTTAGCATTTTTCTTAACTTTTCGGAGGTGAAAGGCAAGAAAGGTTCAAAGGCGATGGCGAGGTTAGCGGCTAACTGAAGGCTGATGTTTAGGATGGTTGCCACTCTGCTCATATCTGTTTTGGCTATTTTCCATGGTTCGGTGTCGGCTAGATATTTGTTGCCGATGCGGGCAAGGTTCATTGCTTCCTTTTGTGCGTCGCGGAACTTAAAGATGTCGAGTAACTTCTCTACTTCTACTTTTACGTGAGCAAAGTCGGCAAGAGTATCTTTGTCATAATCTGTCAATTCGTTTGCGGCAGGCACTTTGTTGCCAAAATACTTTTGGGTGAGTACCATTGCTCGATTGATAAAGTTGCCGAATACTGCAACCAACTCGTTGTTGTTACGTGCTTGAAAGTCTTTCCAAGTAAAATCATTATCTTTAGTTTCCGGAGCATTGGCAGTGAGCACATAGCGCAATACGTCTTGCTTGCCGGGGAAGTCCACTAAATATTCATGTAACCATACAGCCCAATTGCGTGAGGTGGATATTTTATCTCCTTCGAGATTCAAAAATTCATTGCTGGGCACGTTGTCGGGGAGGATATAACTTCCTTCAGCTTTCAACATGGCAGGGAACACGATGCAATGGAACACGATGTTGTCTTTACCGATGAAGTGCACCAAACGGGTATCTTTGTCTTTCCACCACTTCTCCCACGAATCCGGAAGCAATTCCTTGGTATTGGAAATATAACCGATGGGTGCGTCGAACCAAACATAGAGTACTTTACCTTCTGCTCCTTCTATTGGAACCGGAATACCCCAATCTAAATCTCGACTCACGGCACGGGGTTGCAGTCCCATATCTAACCACGATTTACATTGACCGTATACGTTCGGACGCCATTCTTTATGATCTTCGAGTATCCATTTGCGCAACCATTCTTCGTGTTTATCTAAAGGTAAGTACCAATGTTTAGTTTCACGCATTACCGGTTGGCTGCCACTGATAGTACTTTTTGGATTGATTAAGTCAGTTGGGCTAAGCGATGTTCCACATTTTTCGCATTGGTCACCATAAGCGCCTTCGGCATGACAATGAGGGCATTCTCCGGTAATATAGCGGTCGGCAAGGAATTGCTTGGCTTCTTCGTCATAATATTGTTCGGAAGTCTTTTCTATAAATTCTCCTTTGTCGTATAAATTTTTAAAGAACTCCGAGGCTAATTCATGATGAGTTTGTGAAGTAGTACGTGAATAAATATCGAAAGAAATGCCGAATTCTTTAAAAGAATCTTTTATGAGCGTATGATAGCGGTCGACAACATCTTGGGGTGTGCAACCTTCCTTTTTTGCACGGATAGTGATAGGTACGCCATGCTCATCTGAGCCTCCGATGTAGATAACGTCTTCCTTTTTGAGACGAAGGTAACGAACGTAAATATCTGCCGGTACATATACTCCTGCAAGGTGACCTATATGCACAGGACCATTAGCATAAGGTAAAGCGGTAGTCACGGTGGTCCTTTTAAATTTCTTTTCCATATTGTGGTTGATTTTAATCGTTTGTAAGCTACAAAGATAATGGTTTTTATTTATATAAAAGGTTTGTTTACTCGAATCGTCCCGCATGTGTCCGAAAAAACTTCCGTTAGTTTCTCAAATACTTCCGTTAGATTTTTTGAGTCTTCAGTAAGACAACTTACGTCTGAATGACTTTCCATGTTTCTTTGATAAAAGAAGTAGCTTCTGTTGAATATTATTAGTCAGAGTTTTGTATCTTT